>CAMDSU010000114.1 GCA_945907335.1 Bordetella parapertussis
CTGCCCTTGTGTTTGCTGGCTTTAGAAAGCCGAGACATGATCAAAGACCGTGTGTACGGCGTGAAAGAAACTTTGTATCACGACCCCTACTACCAACGCCATATTGTGGGTACCCCCAGAGTTTTGTCGGTTGAAGACGATGCGAGCCGCATTCATTCAGAAGCCAACTACACCGTCATTCGAACCAAATTTGATGGCGACTCAACCATTTTGTCCGTAGGTTTTTACCGCGATCATATTGTTCGCACCAGCCAAGGCTTGAAATTCCAATCGCGTTTGTGCGTCTATGACAGCGAAATGATTGCCAACTCCATCATTTATCCCATTTAAGGAAATTTTTATGACTGACGCATGGATTGACGTATTGGCCGCAAGCGCAGTGCCGCAAGGCGACGTCACTGCTGTGATGGTAAACGGCAATGAAATTGCACTTTACGAAGTCGATGGTGAAGTCTTTGCAACCGACAACCTATGTACCCACGGTGCTGCCCGTATGAGCGATGGTTTTTTGGAAGGACGCGAAATTGAATGTCCTTTGCACCAAGGCCGTTTCGATGTGTGCACAGGTAAAGCCTTGTGTGCGCCATTGACTGAAAACATCCGCACCTATCCGGTACGCATTGACCAATCAAGAATATGGGTGAAGTTATGACACAAGAACTCGGTCGATTAGAGGATTTACCTGCTGACTATGTTCAAGATTTACGGGATTTGAACTTGGTACCCTTGTGGCCCAGTTTGCGCGGTGTGTTGCCGCCGCGTATTCCAACTCGACAAACACGTCCTATCCATTGGCCTTATCTGTCCATCAAACCCTTGCTTCTTAAAGCAGGTGAACTGACGCCGATTGAAAAAGCTGAACGTCGTGTGCTTGTACTGGCCAATCCGGGTCATGGTTTGGACAAGATGCAGGCCAGTTCGGCCATGTATCTGGGCATGCAGTTGCTACTGCCTGGCGAATGGGCGCCCAGTCACAGGCATACCCCAAATGCGGTGCGGATGATTGTGGAAGGCGAGGGCGCCTACACCACTGTGGACGGTGAAAAATGCCCGATGCACAGAGGCGATTTGATACTCACACCGACAGGTTTATGGCATGAGCACGGCCATGACGGGACCGATCCAGTTATTTGGTTGGATGTGTTGGATCTTCCGTTGGTCTATTACATGGAGACCTCTTACCATGTCAATGGCGAGCCGCAAAAGGTGGTCAATAGGCGAGGAGACAAGCAATATGCCCATGGAGGAGTCGTTCCCACCAAAGTGTTTGAGCGCAGCACAAAGGCATACCCGATGTTGCGTTACGCATGGGCGGATGCTAAAGCTGCATTGCAAGCATTGGCTAAGGACGATCCCACTGTTGAACAGATTCAAGTCACTTACACCAACCCGGAAACCGGCAGTGATGCAGAAAATATCTTGGGGTTTTATGCGTTGATGTTGCGCCCAGGCCAGTCGCTTCGATTGCCTGCCCGTTCACCTGCCCAAGTGTTTCATGTGATTGAAGGTGAAGTTCAAGCGCATATCGTCACCAGTCAATTTCATTTGCTTGAAGCGGATACTTGCTGCGCCCCGGGCTATGAAGCAGTGACTTTGGTCAATCTGCATTCACAGCAGCCTGCCTTTTTATTCATGGCCGACGAGTCCCCGTTGCACCGAAAACTCGGTGTGTACGAGAACCGCGGTTGAATCCATTTTTGTCATTTTTTGGGATACACCATGGCTGTTTATGTTTTCCCTCCACCCGCTACTTTCTCGTTGCCGATCAAAGGCATCAGCGCACGTTTTGCGGTGCAGCGTTTGTTTTTTGTTGGACGCAACTACCACGCACATGCCCAGGAGATGGGAAAGCCTGTAGATAAATCGACAGAACGACCTTTTTATTTCACCAAGGCGCCCCAATCGCTGGTGCAAAGTGGCGCCAAAGTGCCCTATCCATCAGAGACACAAAATTACCATTTTGAAATGGAGATGGTGGTGGCCATTGGCAAAGACGGATTCCGTGTCAGCCAAGACCGGGCGCATGAATTGATTTATGGGTATGCCGCGGGTTTGGATATGACCCGTCGCGATTTGCAATTGCTTGCCCGTGACAAAGGGCGGCCTTGGGATTTGGGCAAGGACATTGAGCACGGCTCGGTATGCAGTGAAATTGTGCCTATGCCCGAGAAGATCATTGATCACGGCGCTATTTCGCTGGAGGTCAATGGAGAAACAAAGCAGTCCTCTGATGTGAATAAATTGATTTGGAATGTCAGGGAAATCATTGCTGATCTGTCCTTGTTCTATCACTTGCAACCAGGTGATCTGATTTATACGGGCACACCTGAAGGCGTTGGCCCTGTGGTTGCTGGCGACCGCATCACAGGACGGGTGCAAAACGTGGCTGAGGTGATGCTGGACATCACATAGGAGCTTGCAGGGCTTTTATCGGCACCTTCTTATTGAAGGATTTAACGTTGAAGATGGGTGTTCAAGCATGCCTGTAATTGCGCAACGGCTTGAGCCACATCGGTTGCTGCGGTGATGGCCCGAACGAACGCCGCGGAGCCCACGCCAGTTTGCATGACCGCAGGCAAGCGTTCTAGATCGATACCGCCGATGGCGACCAGCGAGCGCCCATGCATCAACTTGGCATACATGGCAAGCCGTCCTAATCCTTGCGGCGCAGTGGCCATGCGTTTGAGTGTGGTGGGAAACACCGCACCCAGCGCCAAATAGCTGGGTTGAACCGCACAGGCTTTTAGCATTTCGGTATAGCCGTGCGAACTGAGTCCTAGACGCAAACCCGCTGTGCGAATGGCGTCGAGCGAAGCCAGTTCCATGTCCTCTTGACCCAAATGCACACCATAGGCGCCAGCGTCTATGGCGACTTGCCAATGGTCATTGATGAACAAATGGGTACGGCTGCCTTCAACAGCTTTCACAGCGGCCTGTACTTCTTGCTGAATAGATTTGGTGTTGTCCGACTTGAACCGTAATTGCACGGTAGGTACACCTAAATCCACCATGCGTGCCACCCATTGCGCGTCAGGCAGTACTGCGTACAAGCCCAGTGAAGCAGGGCATGGCGCAAACGCTTTGCTTGTTGCAGTGGGTGACAAAGAGAAATCTTGCGCTTCACAAGGCCAGCATGTGGCATCAAAATTTCCAGTGCGTTGGGTTTGTGCTTGCCACGCGTGTGCGATGCAGTCTGCGTCTTGCGGTACAAAGCCCAGCAATCTCGCGCCACACCACATTGCTTCGAAAACTGTGCCTGCAATCTGTGTGGGTACAGCATTTGCCAACGACTCCCAGGTGGCCGGTTCACCGGTTTGTAAATCTTTGAAGCGCTCGGCCAAAGCTGTTGCCAAGACGTGTGTATCCGTTGAAAGTGTGCTCATGCTTGGTGCCAAAAAGGTGTGCCTATCAAAGGTGTGCTGGCTTGTGCGGATGTTTGCGCTTGCATGGCTCCACCCAAAAAAGCTTGCCTGCCTGCAACAACCGCATGCGCGAAGGCTTGCGCCATGCCGATAGGGTTGTGTGCCAAAGCCACGGCGGTATTTAACAGAACAGCGTCGTAACCCCATTCCATGACTTGACAGGCATGCGACGGAACACCCAGACCCGCATCCACGATCAAGGGTACTTGCAATCGCTCGCGCAACAATCGCATGGCATATGGATTGACCGGTCCTTGACCGGTGCCAATCGGTGCCGCCCAAGGCATGATCGCTTGACAACCCACATCGACAAGCTTTTGACAGAGCACCAAATCTTCTGTGCAATAAGGCAAAACCTTGAAGCCGGCTTTGACCAAATGATCGGCTGCTGCGGGTAAGTTCAAGGTGTCGGGTTGCAAGCTGTAATCATCGCCAATCAATTCAAGTTTGAGCCAATCGGTCTCAAACACTTCACGCGCCATTTCCGCCGTGGTGATGACCTCTTGCACACTGTGACAACCCGCCGTGTTTGGCAGCACGGGCACTTGCATGTCCTTGAGTAAATTCCAAAATGCAGGCGAGGTGTCGGCATGTGCTGTTTGTCGACGCAATGAAGCCGTCAGCATGGCGGGTTGCGATGCCTTGACGGCATCTGCCAACACTTGCGGTGACGGGTAACGCGAAGTGCCAAGCAACAAGCGGCTTTGAAAAATTTCGCCGTACAAAATCAGCGGATCGGTAGGTGTGAGCAAACTATCCTCCTGTGACAGGGACGATCAATTCAATTTTGTCACCAGCCTGCAAAAGGTGATGGGCATGGTTTTTTTTGGGCACGAACTGCATGTTGACGGCAGCTGCAAAAGGCGGCTTGACATTTGCTGCTGCAATCGCATCTGACAGGGTCGCAGGCGCTTTCAGGTCAGTGCTGATTTGGTTGATCCACACTTGAATAATTACTGAGGTCATGTCATGCATTTTGAAGCAGTTGAAAGCGCTCAGCCAATGTCTTGTCGCCTTGTATCCATCCCAATACCGCATCAAGCATGGCCGGAGCAATCAAGAACCCATGGCGGTACAAACCGTTGATCTGTAATAGGCGCGGGGAAGATTGGCGAATGCCTGGTAAATTGTTGTTCAGGGCGGGTCGCAGTTGTGTGTTGATCTCCAGAATCCGCGCTTCAGCGAATCCCGAATGCAAGCTATAGGCAGCGCTGAGTAACTCCAGCGTAGAGCGCACACTCGCAGGCGAAGTATCGTCACTTTCAATTTCTGTGGCGCCAATCACATACACCTGACCGGGTTTGGGGGCAATGTACAAAGGATAGCGCGGGTGCATTAGCCTCACGGGGCGGCGAATATTCACATGGGGTGCATGCAAACGAACGACTTCACCTCTGACACCACGTACTTGTTGCCAGTCGGCTTTTGCGCCTGTGCCGCGACAATCAAACACCCAATCAACACCGTTGCGGGCCATGTTTTGTATATCAGCCATGCTGCGGGCCGAATACCAATGGATATCAACTTTGCGTTGTACCAAGGACTGAAGCAAGGCGTCTAGCAATTGACGATTGTCTAGTTGCCCTTCGCGCGGCAGCAACAGGCCTTGTTGAAATTTGCCACCGAGTTCCGGTTCGAGTTCCATCAACTGGTCTGAGTCGAGTGACACAGGGGCAGCTGCAACTGGCAATTGCTTGCTGTTGACATACAACTTGTCCACGAGCGTTTTGGCTTGCAATGCATCTTGCCGGTGCCAAAGCAACAAGCTGCCTTCTTGCTGGAAGAACACAGGTGCAGGTAATTCTTGAATCAATGCAGGCCAACGCTCAAGACTGTACTGACCCATTTGCACCACTGGCCATTCGGTGATCGCGGACTCTGCCAAAGGGGCCAGCATAGAGGCAGCTATGCGAGCCGCAGAACCATTACCTTGTGAATCAGCTGCATCGTAAATGTGAACCTTGTGCCCAGCCTGCGCAAGCGAATTCGCCAGTAATCGCCCCATCAATCCGGCGCCCCACACGATGCAATGCATGGGTTTATTCATCAATTATTTCCTGTGCCGCAGTGAGACCGCGTGAAAGTTTGCTGATAATGCAAACCATGAACGAGATTCCATTCACTCACCAATACGCCCGCGTGTTGAGCATTGCCGGTTCTGACAGTGGCGGCGGTGCAGGCATTCAAGCCGACTTGAAAACTTTTTCTGCGCTGGGTTGCTATGGCATGACTGCTGTGACCGCATTGACCGCGCAAAACACCACTGGCGTGCAAGCGATTCATGGCGTGCCGGCCAGTTTTTTGAAAGCGCAATTGCAATCGGTGCTGGACGACATCGGTGTGGACGCAGTCAAGATCGGCATGCTGCATTCGCCCGACGTGGTTGAAGTGGTCGCCTGGGCTATCGACCATTACGGCTTGAAGCAGGTGGTGCTCGATCCGGTGATGGTGGCGACCAGTGGCGACCGTTTGATTGCCGAAGAAACCGTTTCTGTGTTGGTGCGCGAACTGTTTCCCCGGGTCCAGTTGATTACTCCCAATTTGGACGAAGCTTCGCTGTTGTTGCAGCAAACTTTGACCGAAGTTGATCAATTGCACAACGCGGCTCATGCATTGCTTGACATGGGCGCCAAAGCTGTGTTGCTTAAAGGTGGCCATTTGCCGGGTGATGTTTTGTGCGATGTGTTGCAAACACCTGGCAATGATGCCGTGGTGTTTGAAGCGACCCGCATTCAC
>CAMDSU010000115.1 GCA_945907335.1 Bordetella parapertussis
AGCGGCATTTGTTTGTGGACCAATTCACGCACCTGTGCGTTGTCGGTCTTTTGACCAGGCAAGCGCGAGACTGCAAACTTGCACGGCATGCCCATTTCGGTTTCTAAAAATTTGCGTATGCCACGCGCGTAGGTGTCAGTGGCCACCACGGCAAAACTGGCGGTGGCAAAAAAGTCTTGGGTGACTGAGCGCCACAAGTCCCACACCGGTTTGATGGTGGTGTGGCGTTCGCGTTGAATGAACGGCTCGGGGTCCAGCCCCAACAATTCGCCTAGCTTGCGTAAAAATTTGGTGGTGCTGTGCAAGCCGATAGGCGCTTGCAAATAAGGGCGATCAAGGGCTTCGCACAACATGCGCCCGAATTCGCGGTACATGCAAATGTTGACATCGGCTTCTACCAATTGCGACACCTCGGCCAAATGGCTGCCCAGCGGAAACACCATGTTGATGTCTGCACCTATGCCTTGCACCATGCGGCGGATTTCGGCCAGATCGCTGGGGCTGTTGAACGTACCGTAGCAAGGCCCGATGATGTTGACGCGCGGTTTTTCGCCTTCTTTGCGAACACGCTTGGGCACTTTTTTCATGCCGTATTCGGACCACAACCAGAACATGGCGCGGTTAGCGCATTGCCACTGGTCTTCGTCAATCGTGCGCGGCAAAAAGCGCATCAGGTTGGTGCCTTCTGGCGTGACACCGCCGCCAATCATTTCGGCAATTGAACCGGTGACCACGACAGCAGGCAGATCGGGGTCGAGCACTTGGTGGGCACGTTTCATCGCGCCTTCTGTGCCTTCGCGTCCGAGTTGTTCTTCGGCCAGACCGGTGACGACGATGGGCAATTCATGCGGTGGCAATGCATCGGTGTAATGCAATACCGAAGTAACAGGCAGGTTTTCACAACCGACAGGGCCGTCGATAACGACTTGCAAGCCTTTGATCGCGGTGAACACATACACCGCTCCCCAGTAACCGCCTGCTCTGTCGTGGTCTAGAACAAACATCAGCCCATCTCCTCGGCTTTGCGTTTTTTCTGTTTCTTCTCGAACTGGCGACGCACTTCTTTTTTGAAGTCAGGGTGCATGACGGGAACGTTCTCCCACACACCGGCTTCATCGCCTTGTCCGACAGTTCCGAAAAACGCCTTCATTTCGTCGAAGCGGGCTTGGTTACCCATGGCCGCATTGACCACTTGAATCAGCGAACCCGCGCCGGCCACGCCCATGAGCGGGCGAGCAGAAATAAGGTTGGTGAAATACAAAGAAGGAATACTCAACTCTTTGGCCGCTTGCACCACCGGTGTGGTGCCGATGGCGAGTTGCGGTTTGAATTCATGCATGGCTGCCAAGTCTTGCTCGAGTGACGCTCGGAACTGCACATGCACGCCTTTGGCTTGCAGCCATTCGGCATCATGCGCATTCCATGGCGTCGCAGGACAAGCGCTGCCCACATAACGCAAATCGGCACCGCACTCGATCAACAAACGCGCCACCAACAACTCGGAGCCTTCGTAGCCGCTCAAGGTGATGCGGCCATTGATTTTTTGCGATGCCAACACGCCGCGCATGGCACCCAGTGTTTGGTTGCGGGCTGCGTCGATTTTTTCTTGGGACACATCACAGGCTTTGCCAATCGCGCCCAGCCAATCATGGGTGCCATCGATACCAACAGGCGCAGAACCCACCACCGGACGACCGGCGGCTTGGAATTCGCGCACGCTGGCGGTGTAAAACGGATGAATCGCGGCCACCGCTTTGCAGTCCAAAGCGGCATACAGTTCGCGCCATTCGCGCGTCGGAACCACAGTACCAACCGCCAAGTCCATAGGACCGATCATTTGCGCAATGATCATCGGGTCTGCGGGGAACATTTCACCCAGCAAGGTGATGGTGGGCTTGCTGCTGCGGCCTTGGCGCGGTGCCGCCACTGGGCCGGCCATGGCTTCTTGGCGGGCGTAATGCAACATGGCACCGGCCAACACATCCTTGGCTTCTGCATGCGTAGGCACACCAAAGCCGGGCACATCGATACCGATGATGCGCACGCCATTGATTTCTTTGGGCAACAACTGCAAGGGCACACCGCTGGCGGTGGGCACACACAAATTGATGATGACGATGCAATCGAGTTTTTCAGGGTCGGCTTGCTCGTACACCGCTTCGCGGATGTCTTCAAACAATTTGCCGGTGACCAAGGTCTCGGAGTTGAAAGGGACATAACCGACGGTGCGACGCGCGCCGTAGAAGTGTGAAGTGAAGGTGAGGCCGTACACACAACACGCTGAACCGCTCAATATGGTGGCAGTGCGGCGCATGCGCAAGCCCACGCGCAAGGAGCCAAACGCCGGACACATGGACTGCGGTTGGTCATGCGGACCTTTGGGATAGTCTGCAGCGTACTGCGCCAACACATCGCTCTTGCCGGCCTTGGCGGCGGCGTCAAGCAATTGGTCTTTACCGGCATGACAACCCAAACCATCGGCCGCAGTGGCCGCAGCATTGGGCAAAGGTGTGATGGGAATGATGTCGCTCATGATCGGCTTCAGACTTCGTCGTAAACCACTTCGAGGGTTGGGCGGTCGATGACGGTTTTGCCGGTCATATCAACTTCTGTGGCGGGCGTCATGACAAAGTCGCGACCGGTCACGTCAGCGCTGAACAAGCCCAGCAACTGGTCTTGGGTTTGTGGTTTGGGACGCTGCGGCGGTGCTTCAGCCACGTTTTTGGCCAACTCGGCAAACAGCGAACCCCATTCGCCATCTGGCTTGCCGATGATTTCGTAGCTTGCACTTTTGCGGCGGATGTCTTCATTGGCAGGAATGGCGGCCAACACAGGAATGCCTGCATTCGCTGCAAAGGCCTGGGCCTCACCGGTGCCGTCGTCTTTGTTGATGACCATGCCGGCCACGCCGACATTGCCGCCGAGCTTGCGGAAATATTCCACCGCGCTGCAGACGTTGTTTGCAACATAGAGAGACTGCAAATCGTTGGAGGCGACGACGATCACTTTTTGGCACATGTCGCGGGCAATCGGTAAACCGAAACCGCCGCACACCACGTCACCCAAAAAGTCGAGCAGCACATAGTCAAAACCCCACTCGTGAAAGCCGAGTTTTTCCATGGTTTCAAAGCCGTGGATGATGCCGCGCCCGCCGCAACCGCGACCCACTTCTGGGCCGCCAAGTTCCATGGCGAAGACGCCATCACGAATGAAGCAAACGTCACCGATCTTGATTTCTTCACCCGCGAGTTTTTTCTTGGATGAGGTTTCGATGATGGTGGGGCAGGCTTTGCCACCGAACAGCAAACTGGTGGTGTCGCTCTTGGGGTCACAACCAATCAGCAAAACTTTTTTACCTTGCTGCGCCATCATGTAACTGAGGTTGGCCAGCGTGAAGCTTTTGCCAATGCCGCCCTTGCCGTAAATGGCAATGATTTGGGTTTCCTTGGTTACTTCGCCGGTGTGCACAGGATCAGGCTCTTGAAAAGCCTCTTGGCGCAGGCGATCGACAAACTGGACAGGCTTTTCGTTGCTTTGTGGGTCGCTCATCGTTGTCTCCGTTTACCAGTCATGGATGAAAATTCATTCCCTTGGTTTGTATTTTTGGGTTTACATTGATTTGTGTCAACTCAAATTGACGTTTTATTCGCCATGCTAGGGTAATTACTTACCTTTTTTGACCCAGCAGCATGCGGGTGTGCAGCGGCATCGGGTTAGCGACCGGCTCGACCGACTCAAAACCCGCCTCAAGCATGAATCCACGCAACTCAGCCGGGGTGCGCAATCGGCCGCTGCCCATGGCCAGCAAATAAAAATGGAAATAAGCGTCTCCCACGGGGGGCTTACCCGCTGGTTGGGCCATCGGCTCGGCCAGCAGCAATCGTCCGCCGCTGGGCAGCGTCTGGTAGATCTTTTGCAGCAAAGCCTTGACGACAGCGTCTGGATGGTCATGGGCCACGCGCACCAGCGTGACCAAATCTGCGCCCTTGGGCAGGGCATTGCTGATGAAACTGCCTGCGTGCACTGTGACCCGCCCGGACAAACCCGCTTGCTCCATGCGCTGAGCCGCCAAGGCTGCCACAGGGGGCAAATCCATCACATGCAAATGCAAACTGGGAACATGTTGTGCCAGCGCCATCACCCAGCCGCCCTTGCCGCCGCCAATGTCCAGCACCTGTCGGTGCCCGGTGAAGTCATATGCCGCCAACAATTCTTCGATAACAAAACGCTGAGATGCAGACATCAGCTCGGAATAGCGCGCGACCTTTTCTGCTTCCCAGCCTTGCGGGTTATCGCCATTCATGTAGGGCCAGTAGGCTTGCATATGCGGCTGCATCTCGTCACGCAACAAGGCCAGCGGGTCGCGCATGTCGTCAAACAATACCGCGTTGTGCTCGATCATCAAACGCAAGCCCGGATCAGCGGCCACCGGTGCGCCCAAAGCCCCCAGCCCATAACTGTCAGGGCCGCGTTGCTCGATCAATCGCAATGCCATGGCGGATTGCAACAACCGCTGCATGGCCGCTGGTGGCATGCGGCAATGTTGCGCCAACTGTGACAGCGAACGCGGTTGCTCGCGCAACCACTCGAAGATGTGCAAACGCACACATGCCAGCAGCACTTGCGAATGCACGAATCCCGCCATCAACTCAAACAGTTGTGCAGCACGGCGGCGCGTCACCCAGCGGGTCAGCGGATTGCTAATGGCCCAGCGGTAAAACGCCGGTGAAGTCATCCAACGGTCTAAACGTTGGTCCCATTGCTGACGCCAGCTCGGCCGCTCTGCGGCTTGCGTTGCCTGCGTTTTGGCCAAATCAAGACTTTTCATGGCACACAACTATCAGGCGCTGACCCGTTTAGGTGGGCTGACCAATTGGCGTGAAATCAGCGCGCATGCGTCCGGTGGTACCAAGCGTTCTGATTCGCTCAACACCAATTGCCGCATGGCCGCACGGCTTTCGCAAGCAGGCACAGAATCCACTGCGGTTTGCATCAGTGCATTGAAATAATCCAACGCTCCCACCAAACCCAAATCGGCAGCGGCACTTGGGCGGCCATGGTGCGCATCTTGTCCGGCGGGTTTGCCCAATTGATCGGCTTGCATCATCACATCGCGAATATCGTCAGCGACTTGATAGGCCTCACCCAAGGTGTCTCCAAGTTTGCGCCACGGTGCTGGGTCAACACCCGCAGCCAATGCGCCAGCGCAAGTGGCAGCGACAAACAACGCGCCGGTTTTGGCGCGTTGGTATTGGCTGAGTTCCACACGCGATTCACATTCCCACGCCTGCCCGGCGACGATGCCGTCAGGCGCGCCAACGCCATCGCTGATGACGCTGAGCAATTGCACGGTTCGCATCGGGTGCAAACGGCCGCTGTACGCCAGCGTCTGATAGGCCATGATGATCAAAGCGTCACCGGTCAACAGCGCCAACGGTTCGCCAAATTGTTTGTGCACCGTGACTTGCCCTCGGCGCATATCTGCATCGTCAAAACAAGGCATGTCATCGTGAACCAATGATGCGCAATGCAAGAGTTCTATGGCCACAGCTGCTGCATTGGTCAGCGCAATATCGTCCTCACCACAGGCCTTGGCAACCGCCAGGCATAACTGCGGACGGATACGCGCACCGCCTGGAAACACCGCATGTCGCATAGCCTCCATCAGTCGTGGCGGGGCAGTGCTGGTTTTTGTCCGTGAAAAATGCTGCTCAAGGGCAGCTTCTATGCGGTTAATCAAGCTCATGGGACCCCCTGATGGGGTGGTAACTACCGCCTCGACAATTCGAGGCGACATCCACAAGTGTCAATTTAACATGACACTATGGTTTGTCAACCAGATATTTCACCAGTCAATGTGAGCTATTTACATGCCCAAGGGGCTGACGCCAAATAACCAGCGGTGACCGCCAAACAACAAAATGGCCCACGCTGCCACCCCGACCAAGACCACGAGCCAGGTATTGGACATGCTGACAACAGGTGGCGCAAGGTCTGATGGCGCGTCAAGGGCGGCCAAGCGGTCACGCTGGCGGGCGGCACGGAAATTGAGCATGGCCCACAACAAAAATGCGCCAAACAACACCACATCGGCCGC
>CAMDSU010000116.1 GCA_945907335.1 Bordetella parapertussis
GGCGTGATCAAAAAGTTTTGGAACGACGACATCTGGTCGAACTTGTCGGCCCACAAACCGGCGATCAAACCCAAAGTGCCCAGCATGGACGCGCCGAGCAACGCAAACACCAAAATCCACAACGGGGCCACCGCCGTCAAAGGCGCGAACCACATGGTGACCAGCAACACACCCAAGCCCACCGCAAAACCGCGCACCACTGCGGCCAGCACATAAGCCGCGAACCAGCTCCAATGCCCCAGCGGCGTGAGCAAAATAAACACCAGATTGCCCATCATCTTGCTTTGCACCATAGACGATGAACTGTTGGCAAAAGCGTTTTGCAACACGCTCATCATCACCAGCCCCGGCACCAAAAACGAGGTATAGCCCACGCTGTCGTACACCGTGACTTTGCCTTCGAGCAAATGGCCAAAGATCAACATGTAAAGCAGCGCGGTCAACACAGGTGCGGCAATGGTTTGTGCGCTGACTTTCCAAAAGCGCAGCACTTCTTTGTAAAACAGGGCGCGCCAGCCGGTCATGCGTGGGCTCCCATGACATCTAAAAACACATCTTCCAAATCGGCTTTGCGAATTTCCACGTCTTCAGCCACCAGACCGGCGCTGCGCACCGCTGCCAGGTAATGTTCGATTTGCACCGCGTCATTCGCCGGGAACTGCACGATGCGGCCGGTGACACGCGCTTGCGCAGCGAGTTCGGGTGGCAGTTGCGCATCAAGTTTGAAGCGCAACACATTGCTGGACGCGTTTTTCAGCAAGGTGCTGGTGTCGTCCAATGCCACCACTTTGCCCAGCTTCAACATGGCGATGCGCGAGCACAAGGCCTCGGCTTCTTCAAGGTAATGCGTGGTCAACAACACGGTGTGGCCTTCGCGGTTCAAACGCGCGATGAATTGCCACAGGGTTTGGCGAAGCTCTACATCCACACCGGCGGTGGGTTCGTCCAGCACGATGACAGGCGGTTTGTGCACCAAGGCTTGCGCGACCAGCACACGCCGTTTCATGCCGCCGGAGAGTTGCCGCATATTGTGGTTGGCCTTGTCGGCGAGACCCAGGTTGTCGAGCAATTCATCTATCCAAGCGTCGTTACCGGTGACACCGAAATAGCCGGATTGAAACTTCAGTGCTTCGCGCACGGTGAAAAACGGATCGAACACCAGTTCTTGCGGCACCACGCCCAGCAGCTTACGCACTTTCTGGGACTGGGTTTGCACATCCAAGTCATGCACGCGGATAGCACCGCTGCTGGACTTTAAGAGGCCAGCCAATATGCTGATGAGGGTGGTTTTACCGGCGCCGTTGGGGCCGAGCAGGCCGAAAAATTCACCGGCTTGGATATCGAAAGACACCTGATCCAATGCGGTGAACGTGCCACGGGCATTGGTGAATGTTTTGGAGACAGATTGGAAGGAGATAGCAGCCATGGCAAGCTGGCTATTCTAAGGGCTGCAGCTTTGTTGACCTGACTTTAGTGCGATGGCACCACTGGACGGTGACCCAACAAAATATCAGCGACACCATAAAGCGTGGCCAGTTGCACTGCACGCTGTGGCAAACCGATGATGTGCAATGTCAATGCTTGTTGCGCCGCGGTCCGGCAAGCCCCCAACAACACGGCCAGCGCGGAAGAGTCAAATTGCTGCAAAGCGGACGCATCCAGCACGCATGTGCCCTTGGCAGACAGCAACACTGCTTGAAGTTGGTGCGACACCGAAGTTGCCTGCGCATGGGTCAAGGTAGCGGGCAGCGCCATGGCGGAAGCGGTGGTCATTTGCGGCTGTTGGATTTATTGCGTTCGCTCAGCGTGGCGATCAAACCATCTATGCCTTTGGCGTTGATTTCCTGCGAGAACTGGGTGCGGTAGTTATCAACCAACCATATGCCCAAGATATTGAAGTTGTAGATGCGCCAGCCCGAGTCCGATTCGGTGGTTTTTTCCAAGCGGTAATCAATGGGGATGGGCTCGGCACCGCCACGGATTTCTGAGCGCACCACCAGTTCATTTTCATTACTGGGGTTGCGCAAGGGTTTGACCAAGATGGTGGAGTTGTCCTTGATTTGCGACAAAGCACCAGAGTAACTGCGCATCAGCAAGAGCTTGAATTCTTCTTGCAAACGTTTTTGTTGCTCTGGCGTGGCTTGCCGCCATGCGGGCCCGACCGCCGCTGCAGTCATGCGCTGAAAGTTGATGTAAGGCTTGAGTTTGTTGTCCAACACCGCGCCAATTTTTTGCAGGTCACCCGCCTTGAGCGCCGGGTCCTTGCGCACCATCTCCAGCAATTCGTTGGTGAGTTTTTGCATGAACTCATCCGGGGCTTGTTGGGCGAATGCCCAGCCCGACAGGCCCAATGTCATGCAAGTGATGGCGAAAAATTGCTTGAAATACCGAAAGCTTGCGAATATCAGAGTGTTCATATCCAAAGGGGAAACATCTATGTTTGTCTATTATTAGTCATTTCACAAACCATCGTAGCCGTCATCACCACCGCCGTCTTTGTCGCTGGATTTACGCCGCGTGGCTGCCAGTCTGCGCTGCAAATACGCATCCCGCACGAAGGTGTACTTGTCCAGCGCAACTTCGTTCAGGCTGGTGTCCATGCCGATAAATCCCGCACGTTTGTCCACCAAGCGCAGGGCTGAGCCGCCATACCGCAAACCCACCGCATCCACTTCTGTGCGCCAGACATCGTAACGGTTGTCGACCGCCCACCCCGCGGTGTCACGCACCGTGGACGGGCCGAGCAAGGGCAGCACCACATACGGCCCGGGTGCTACACCCCAATAGCCCATGGTTTGGCCGAAATCCGCGCTGTGGCGTTCAATCCCCACCATGGTGGCCACGTCAAACAATCCGTAAATACCAAATACGCTGTTGACCGCGACACGCAGACCGGTCTCGGCAGTTTCCATGGGTTTGGCCTGTAAACCGTTGTTGAGGGTTGACCAGATGTCCTTGAGGTTGCCAAAAAAATTGTTGACGCCTTTTTGTAACACATTAGGCACGTTATTTTTGTAGCCGACGGCCACCGGGCGCAATACTGTTTCATCCACACGGTCGTTGAAATAACTGACGCGCCGGTTGGTGGCTTCAAAAGGATCCGTCGATTGGGTGGCCGAATGAGAGGCGCACGCCACCTGTGCCAACAAGGCCAGCACGGCAACTACACGCATCAAAGGGCGCACAACATGCATGGTCAATTGCCGGCAGGGGCGCTGCCCGCGTCTGAAGCCTTGTTGTAAAGAAAGCGGCTGATCAGGTTTTCGAGCACCACCGCTGACTGGGTGGACTGCACCTTGTCGCCAGGGGCCAAATTGGCCACTTCAGAGCCCGCCTCAATACCGATGTACTGCTCGCCCAGCAAACCGCTGGTGAGAATTTTCAATGAACTGTCTTTGGGAAATTGGTAGCGCACATCCATGGCCATCACCACATTCGCCTGAAAGGATTTGTCATCAAAACGAATGTCTTGCACCCGACCGACCACGACGCCCGCGCTTTTAACCGCTGCTTGCTTTTTCAAGCCGCCAATGTTGTCGAACAAGGCATTGATTTCATAGGTTTTTTGCCAACTGATGGACAGTAAATTGGCCGATTGCATGGCTAAAAACAGCAATGCCGCGGCACCTACGACCACCAGCAGTCCCACCCAGACATCGGTATTAGAGCGTTGCATTCCTTGGTTCCCTTTTCAAAGCTTGAACATCAGTGCAGTGAGGACAAAGTCCAGCGCCAACACCGTCAAAGAGGCCATCACCACCGTGCGGGTGGTGGCACGCGCCACACCTTCCGGGGTGGCCTGCGCCTCAAAACCCTGACGCAGCGCAATGAAACTCACGGTCAGTCCAAACACCACGGTTTTGATAAACCCGTTGCCGACATCTGACCAGACATCAACACCGTCTTGCATTTGACCCCAAAACGAACCGGCGTCAACACCGATCATCACCACCCCGACCAGCCAACCACCCACAATTCCTACGGCGCTGAAGACGGCGCCCAAAATTGGCATGACCAACACACCGGCCCAAAAGCGCGGCGCCAGAATGCGCGACACTGGGTCAATGGCCATCATTTCCATGGCGCTGAGTTGTTCTCCGGCTTTCATCAATCCAATTTCAGCGGTGAGTGACGTACCGGCACGACCCGTGAACAACAAGGCAGACACCACCGGCCCCAATTCACGCACCAGGCTCAGCGCCACCAACAAGCCTAAAGCCGAAGCTGAACCAAATTTTTGCAAGGTGTTGTAACCCTGCAAAGCCAAGACAAAACCGACAAACAAGCCGGAGACCGCAATGATGGCCAGCGAATGGTTGCCTAAAAAATGCATTTGATCGCGAACCAGAGAAAACCGCTTTAAACACGACGGCCCCAGCCACAACAAGCGAAAGAACAGCAACGCGGCATGCCCGACATCGGCCAGCCACTGCCTGACCCAAGCACCGATACCGGCGAGTATCAGCCTCATGTTTGCTTCTCCCGCGTGGCGATGAGGCCAAAATCTTCAAGGGCCTCAGCAGCAGGGTAGTGAAAACGCACCGGACCATCAGGGGCGGCGCTGACAAACTGTTGCACCAAAGGGTCGGTGCTGGCGCGGACTTGAGCCGGTGTGCCTTGTGCGGCGATGCGTCCGTTGGCCAAAATCACCACTTGGTCAGCGATATGAAATGTTTCTTCCAAATCGTGCGACACCACAATACTGGTCAGGCCCAGGGTGTCATTCAGCTGACGAATCAAACGCGCTGCTGTGCCCAGCGATATCGGGTCAAGTCCGGCGAAAGGTTCGTCGTACATCATTAACTCGGGGTCGAGCACCATGGCGCGCGCCAAGGCCACGCGCCGGGCCATGCCGCCGGAAATTTGACTGGGCATCAAATCTCGTGCCCCGCGCAAACCCACCGCTTGCAGTTTCATCAGCACGATGTCGCGCACCATCGCTTGCGGCAAAGCCGTGTGCTCACGCAATGGAAATGCCACGTTGTCAAACACACTCATGTCGGTGAACAAGGCGCCGAACTGGAACAGCATGCCCATGCGGCGACGCGCCTGGTAAAGCGCCTCGCGGTCTGAAGCGCCAATGTCTGTCTCATCAAACAGCACACGCCCAGCATTGGCACGGTACTGTCCGCCAATGAGGCGCAACACCGTGGTTTTGCCGCCACCAGAAGCCCCCATGAGTGCAGTCACTTTGCCTTTGGGAATCTGCAAGCTCACGCCTTCGAGCACCGGTCGCTCACCGTAACCGAAATGCACATCCTCTAGCTGGATCAATGGCGCGACATCATGTGGCATGTGACTGAGTGGGTAAAGCCGTTGATGGAGTCGGCGATTCTATGGGGGCGTCTGAGTCTGCTTAAAAACAAAGCAACCCCACAGTTATCTCGGCAATTCACTCTCGCCCATCAAAAACTGGTCGATGGTGCGCGCCGCTTGGCGACCTTCGCGGATGGCCCACACCACCAGCGACTGGCCGCGGCGCATGTCACCGGCGGCAAATACCTTGGGCACATTGGTGATGTAGCCGCCCTCTTCGGTGTGGGCTTTGGCATTGCCGCGAGCGTCTTTGTCGATACCAAACGCATCGAGCACCGTAGCGACTGGATTGACAAAGCCCATGGCCAGCAACACCATGTCTGCTTTGTGCACGTGTTCAGTACCGGGCACTTCAGTGAGTTTGCCGTCTTTCATTTCCACATGCACGGTTTTCAAACCAGTGAGCTTGCCTTTGTCGCCGATGAATTCTTTGGTGGAAATGGCGAACTCGCGCTCGCAGCCTTCTTCGTGGCTGGAGCTGGTGCGTAGCTTGAGCGGCCAGTAGGGCCAGACCAAAGGTTTGTCTTCGTGCTCGGGCGGTTGTGGCATTACCTCAAACTGGGTCACGTGCGCCGCGCCATGGCGGTTGGATGTGCCCACGCAATCTGAACCCGTGTCGCCGCCGCCGATGACGATGACGTGTTTGCCGTCTGCACGCAACTGGCCTTTGTAACTGTCGCCTGCATTCACTTTGTTTTGCTGCGGCAAAAACTCCATGGCGAAATGCACGCCGTCCAGATCACGTCCGGGCACCGGCAAGTCGCGCGACTGCTCGGA
>CAMDSU010000117.1 GCA_945907335.1 Bordetella parapertussis
CGCTGAATTTGCGTTGCGTCACAGCAATTCCCAAGCGTTCTCTGTATCGCGCTTCGTCGTACAACTCGCCAGCGTGTTGTTTTGCGTAATCTAAATCTGTTTTGCGTGTGCTCACGCGATACCAAGCATTGCTGAACAACTTGAAGCGACATTGCCACACTCTACTGCGCTCGCGTCTGTACACCACAAGTTCGCCATCACGCAAATAATGTATGTTGGCGACTGCTGTGCGTGCAACAACATCTGCAAATGTCTGCACCAGTGCAGTTATTTCCAGTCTGTTGTTGTTTTTGTCAGCAGATAGCAGTTGTTGTGCAAGTTGTGCGTAGTCAACTTGTGTTTGCTTCACGGCTGTTGACCGGTGTAGTGCAATCTGCCGACATTGCACAGCGTAAAACCGAGTGCACAGCGTTGTTTATGTCTACTGCTGTGTGAATTGTGTGCAACTGGTGTGTGTGTTGCAGTAGCAGAACAGAATTGCAAACTGCGTGGAACAGTGTGCAAGGTATGTTGGAGGCGCGAGCCGGAGTCGAACCGACCTACACGGATTTGCAATCCGGTGCATAACCGCTTTGCTATCGCGCCGTTATCGATAAAAAAGGGAAGCGAATGCTTCCCTTTTTAATGTGGAGCGGGAGACGAGGCTCGAACTCGCGACCTCAACCTTGGCAAGGTTGCGCTCTACCAACTGAGCTACTCCCGCATGAGGGGTAAAGTATAGCCTAAAAATGGCCGGCTTTGCCGCACCGAAACATCAATGTTTGACAGCCACAGTTGGCACGTCTTCTACCTTGGCGGCCACAGGCACCTCAACCTCTTCTTCAGGAATAGGTGTTGGCATGCGCTCAAGCGCAATTTCCAACACTTTGTCCAACCAACGCACAGGCACAATTTCCAGATTGGCTTTGACGTTGTCAGGAATTTCCTGCAGGTCTTTGATGTTCTCTTCAGGGATCAACACGGTTTTGATGCCGCCGCGCAATGCCGCCAGCAGCTTTTCCTTTAATCCGCCAATGGCCGTTACCTCACCACGCAAAGTGATTTCACCGGTCATGGCCACGTCGCTGCGCACCGGGATACCAGTGAGTGCAGACACGATCGCCAAGGTCATGGCTGCACCTGCGCTGGGGCCATCCTTGGGCGTGGCGCCATCGGGCACATGGATGTGTATGTCGGTCTTCTCAAATGAAGCCGGCTTGATGCCCAAGGTCAATGCGCGGCTGCGCACCACAGTGCGTGCGGCCTCGACAGACTCTTTCATCACGTCCCCCAAAGAGCCGGTTCGCGTGATGGTGCCCTTGCCCGGCATGGTGGCGGCTTCGATGGTGAGCAAATCGCCGCCCACTTCGGTCCAAGCCAAACCAACCACTTGTCCCACCTGGTTTTGCTGCTCAGCGCGTCCGTAGGTGTATTTGCGCACGCTTAGGAAATCGTTCAGGTTCTCGGCATTGACCTTGACCAAAGGCGTGAGCGATTTCAGTAGCAATGCCTTGACCACTTTGCGGCAAATTTTGGAAATCTCACGCTCGAGCGAGCGCACACCGGCCTCGCGTGTGTAGTAACGCACGATGTCGCGCACAGCCGATTCTTCAATCAGCAGTTCTTCTTCCTTGATGCCGTTGTTTTTCAATTGTTTGGGGATCAGGTAGCGCAACGCGATATTGATTTTTTCGTCCTCGGTGTAACCCGACAAACGAATGACTTCCATGCGGTCGAGCAAAGCCGGTGGAATGTTCATGGAGTTGGAAGTCGCCACAAACATCACATCGCTCAAATCGAAATCTACTTCCACGTAATGGTCGTTGAACGTGTTGTTTTGCTCAGGGTCCAACACCTCAAGCAAAGCGCTGGAAGGGTCGCCACGGAAGTCCGAACCGAGCTTGTCGATTTCGTCCAGCAAGAACAAAGGATTACGCGTGTTCACCTTGGTCAGGTTTTGCATGACCTTGCCCGGCAAGGCGCCGATATAGGTGCGGCGGTGACCACGTATTTCCGCCTCGTCACGCATACCGCCCAAAGCCATGCGCACGTACTTGCGTCCGGTGGCTTTGGCGATGGATTGGCCGAGCGATGTTTTACCAACGCCGGGTGGGCCGACCAGACACAAAATAGGTGCCTTGACTTTGTCTACACGTTGCTGCACCGCCAAATATTCCAGAATGCGGTCTTTGACTTTTTCCAAACCGAAATGGTCTTCGTTCAACACTGTTTCAGCATTCATCAGATCGTGTTTGATCTTGGTTTTTTTGCTCCATGGCAGATTCACCATGACATCGATGTAATTGCGCACCACCGTGGCTTCGGCCGACATGGGTGACATCAATTTCAATTTCTTCAATTCGGCTTCGGCTTTTTTACGCGCCTCGGTCGGCATGCGGGCGGCCTTGATTTTTTTCTCGATCTCTTCAATGTCCGCGCCCTCTTCGCCTTCACCGAGTTCTTTTTGAATGGCTTTGACTTGCTCGTTCAAGTAAAAATCGCGCTGGTTTTTTTCCATCTGGCGCTTGACGCGTCCGCGAATGCGTTTGTCCACATTCAATATGTCCACTTCACGCTCGAGTTGCGTGAACAGGTTTTCCAAACGCGCCTTGACCTCGGGCAAGTCCAATACAGCTTGTTTGTTTTCCAACTTCAACGGCAAGTGGGCGGCAATGGTGTCTGCCAGTCGACCGGGGTCGTCAATGCTGGCGATTGAAGTCAAAATCTCGGGCGGGATTTTTTTATTCAGCTTCACATACTGGTCAAACTGCTGCATGACCGCGCGGCGCAATGCTTCAACTTCGGTATCGGATTCTGCAGAAACGGGAAGATTAACGGGTGTCAGATTGCAGACGAAATGCTGGGGGCCGTCTTCAATGTGATTGACGGCGGCACGTTGCTGACCTTCCACCAACACCTTAACCGTGCCATCAGGCAGTTTCAGCATTTGCAAAATGGTGGACACGCAACCGACCTGAAACATATCGCCAACCGCTGGCTCATCTTTGGCTGCGGTTTTTTGCGCTACTAACATGATGCTGCGATCGGCGCTCATGGCGGTTTCAAGCGCTTTGATGCTCTTAGGTCTTCCCACAAACAAAGGAATCACCATGTGCGGAAACACCACCACATCACGCAATGGCAACATGGGCAAATCGATGGGCTCGGAGGGCAAATGGGTTTGTCCGGACATGGTCAAACTTCCAATCAAAAAAAGGGCTGGCAATGAACCAGCCCGTTGGGGAGGGAATCAGGCCTTTTTGGCGGCCTCGCGGTACACCAGTAAGGGGGGTTTGTTTTCTTCAACGGTGGACTCTTCAACCACCACTTTTTCCACATTGCTGCTGTTGGGCAACTCAAACATGGTGTCAATCAGCGATTGTTCAATGATGGAACGCAATCCACGTGCGCCTGTTTTGCGGTCAAGGGCTTTTTTGGCAATGGCTTTGAGTGCAGAAGGGCGTATTTCCAGTTCAACACCCTCCATAGCAAACAGCTTGCCGTACTGTTTCACCAATGCGTTTTTGGGTTCAGTGAGGATTTGAACCAAAGCATCCTCGCTCAATTCGCTGAGCGTGGTGACCACGGGCAAGCGACCGACCAGCTCGGGAATCAAACCGAATTTGATCAAGTCTTCAGGCTCAACTTGGCCGAACATTTCGGTCAGGCTGCGCTCTTTTTTGGTTTTGACAACAGCGCTAAAGCCAATGCCAGATCGTTCGGTACGGTTTTCAATGACTTTTTCCAGTCCGGCAAACGCGCCACCGCAAATGAACAAAATATTGGTGGTGTCCACTTGCAAAAAGTCTTGGTTGGGATGCTTGCGACCGCCTTGCGGAGGCACGCTGGCCATGGTGCCTTCAATCAGTTTGAGCAAGGCTTGTTGTACGCCCTCACCCGACACATCGCGGGTGATGGAAGGGTTGTCAGACTTGCGAGAAATTTTGTCAATCTCGTCGATGTAAACAATACCGCGCTGCGCACGTTCCACATCGTAATTGCAGTTTTGCAGCAGCTTTTGGATGATGTTTTCGACATCTTCGCCGACATAGCCGGCCTCGGTCAGCGTGGTGGCGTCCGCCATGACAAACGGCACGTTGAGCATGCGTGCGAGCGTTTGCGCGAGCAATGTTTTGCCTGAACCAGTGGGGCCGATCAGCAAAATATTGCTTTTGGAGAGTTCGACATCATCCTTTTTGGAATCGAGCTTGTGCTGCAAACGCTTGTAGTGGTTGTACACGGCCACAGACAAGGCACGTTTGGCAGGCTCCTGCCCGATGACGTAGTTGTCA
Source organism: Bordetella parapertussis (assembly GCA_945907335.1). Classification (GTDB taxonomy): domain Bacteria; phylum Pseudomonadota; class Gammaproteobacteria; order Burkholderiales; family Burkholderiaceae_C; genus Limnohabitans. The sequence goes on from CAMDSU010000117.1 coordinate 4,272, forward strand.
AGATTGGTTTTAATTTCGATGGGAGTGGGCAAATCGCCCTTGCCTTCGCGCACTGTGCTGGCGGGCAGTTCGTCTCGAATGATGTCATTGCACAAGTCAATGCATTCATCGCAAATGAAAACCGAGGGGCCGGCAATCAGTTTTTTGACTTCGTGTTGGCTCTTACCGCAAAAAGAGCAGTACAGCGTCTTTTCGCCAGAGGATGCTTTTTTATCGGCCATTCAGTAGGTACCGGTTGAAGATGGTCGAATGATACTCAAATCCGTCGCGGCTTCGCCCGAGCACTCAGAAACGGGTTTGGGAGTGAAACGCTGGCTCAAGGGCGCTTGGCAATCACGTCATCTACCAATCCATAGGCTTTGGCTTCTTCGGCGGTCAAGTAATAGTCGCGCTCGGTGTCTTGTTCGATGCGTGACAAGGGTTGACCGGTGGCTTCCGACAGCATCTGGTTCAGGCGTTCGCGTGTTTTGATAATTTCACGCGCTGCTATTTCAATTTCAGTGGCTTGGCCTTGTGTGCCACCCAAAGGTTGGTGGATCATGACCTTGGAATTGGGCAAGCTAAAGCGTTTGCCTTTGGCGCCTGCTGCGAGCAAAAACGCGCCCATGCTGGCGGCCATGCCGGTGCACAGCGTGGAGACTTGCGGCTTGATGAAATTCATCGTGTCAAAAATGGCCATGCCAGCGCTGACCGAACCGCCAGGAGAATTGATGTAGAGGGAAATATCCTTGTCTGGGTTTTCGCTCTCAAGAAATAACAACTGGGCCACCACTAAATTGGCAGTTTGGTCGTTGACCGGACCGACCAAGAAAATGACGCGCTCTCGCAATAAGCGGGAGTAAATGTCATAGGCGCGCTCTCCCCGGCCGCTTTGCTCGATCACCACTGGGACCATGCCCAAGGATTGGATATCTAATGCGCTCATGAATGTCTCCGGTTCAGGCCTCAGGCCTGGCTCATCAATTCGTCAAAACTAACTTCTTTGACCTTGGGTTTGACCAAGGACAAGACATAACTGGTGACATTGTTCTCAATCACAATGGCTTCGACCTCTGCCATGCGGCGGTTGTCACTGTAGTACCAGCGAATGACTTCGGCAGGTTTTTCGTAGCTGGCGGCGAGTTCTTCCACATGCGCCTTGATTTGATCTGGCGTGGCTTGCAGGTTGTGCATGCGCACGACTTCAGAAACCACCAAGCCCATGCGAACGCGACGCTCGGCTTGCGGGCGGAAAACTTCATCGGGGATAGGGGCTTTGTCGGCATCTTTGATGCCGCGTTGTTTGAGTTCTTCGCGGGCACCTTGGGCCATGCGGTCGAGTTCAGACTGCACGATTGAATTGGGCAGATCGAGTTCAGCACGGGAAACCAATGCATCGAGCGCGGCTTGTTTGTTGCGGCCGAGCAAGCGGTATTTGACTTCTCGCTCCAAGTTTTTGCGAATATCGGCACGCAAAGCGTCGACGGTGGCATCTGCCACACCCAGCGACTTGGCCAGCTCATTGGTGACTTCTGGCAAGTGGGTGGCTTCCAATTTTTTCAATGTCACCATGAAATCGGCGGTCTTTCCGGCGACTTCACGGCCTTGGTAATCCTCTGGGAAGCTGAGCGGGAAGGTTTTGCTTTCACCGATTTTCATGCCGACCACTGCTTCTTCAAATTCCTTGAGCATCTGGCCTTCGCCCACCACAAATTGGAAGTCTTCAGCGCGACCGCCATCAAACGGCTCGCCATCAATTTTGCCGACAAAGTCCACGGTCACGCGGTCGTCTTTGGC
>CAMDSU010000118.1 GCA_945907335.1 Bordetella parapertussis
GGCGCCATACTAGAGCGGCCCGTGTCTTTGTTTGGCTTGAATTGGAGCCAAACTTTGGAGCCGAGGGCTTTTTATGTCAAAACCGCCTACCGTTACCAAAGCGATTTGCCCAATTTTGACTCCGGCACCAATGATTACAACTTCGCTTCCGTGTTTACCGAGAATACATTTTCTGGACAAGACCGCATCTCTGATTCGCACACCTTGACCTTGGGCGCGACTTCGCGATTTATCAATCCCGATACCGGCGCAGAAGGTGCGCGGTTTGGCATCGCGCAGCGCTACCGCTTGAGCGACCAGAATGTGCAGCTCACGCCCACCACCAAGTCGCTGCAAAGCGGCAACAGCGATATTTTGGCGGGCGCCAGTTTGAATGTGACACAGCGACTTTCTTTGGACACGTTGGTGGACTATAGTGATCAGTACAAACGCTTGGAAAGGCAGTCGGTAGGGGCGCGTTACAACCCCAGCGGATACCGGGTTTTCAGCACAGCCTACCGTTTCCAAAGAGAATCCTCTGAAGTGGTCGACATGAGTTGGCAGTGGCCGTTGAACGATTTGTGGCGCGATATGGGCATAGACCGGCAGCAAGGTCAGGGCTTGGGCGGCGGTCGTCTCTACAGCATAGGCCGTTTCAATTACAGCTTGCTTGAAAAGCGCTTGGTCGAGTCCATGCTGGGCGTGGAATACGATGGCGGTTGCTGGGTCAGCCGTTTTGCTTTGCAGCGTACCCAATTGACACTGAACACATCAACCAGCAGCTTGATGTTCCAATTGGAATTCAATGATTTCTCACGATTGGGATTTGGCAACATGAATGCCGCCAGAGAAAATATTTCTCGCTACCAAAATCTTCGCGAACCCTTTCAGTTCGCGCCCAGCCCTTTTGCCCAATATGATTGACCCCATGCGCATTTCCTCTCCTCCTTTCACGCTGGCGTTTTTGTTGTGTTTCATGGCTTTATCTGGCGTGGCTTTTTCGCAGACGCTCAAGCCCACAGCGCCCAAGCCGGCTTCGGAACGTTTGAACTTGAAGCTGGCGCCGGCACTACCGGCAGTTGATTCCATAGACGATGATTTGCTTGCGCTTGATTTCATCGTCGCCGTGGTTGACAACGAGCCGATCACCAACCAAGAGGTGAACAATTTAGCCGCCATGGTGGACCCGGCGGCCAACAAACTGGGACGAGAAAATTTATTGCGCGAAGCTTTGGAAAACTTGATCAATGAATCTGCGCAATTGCAAGTGGCCAGGCAAAGCAATATGCAAATCTCCAGCGCCGAGTTGCAGCAAGCGATTGAGAGCACGGCAAAGCGCAACCAAATCAACGTGCAAGAGATGCAGCAACGGCTGAACTCTCAAGGGGTTTCTTGGGAGCGCTACCGCAATCAAATCAAACGCCAGATGCTGCTGCAACGTGTGCGCGAAAGAGAAGTTTCCAGCCGCATCAAAATCCAAGACCATGAGGTCGAGGCGTATTTACAAGAAAACAGCAAAGAAGCGGACACCAGCAAAGCAGACATTCACATTGCACATATTCTGATATCGGTGTCTGAAAAAGCATCACCAGACGAACTGACGTTGGCGCTGAGCAAGGCTGAAGAGGCATTGCGCTTGGCCAAGTCGGGTGAGGACTTTGGCAAACTGGCGGCCAAATTCTCACAAGCACCCGATCGGGCCAATGGCGGACAACTGGGCTTGCGCAGCCCAGACCGTTATCCCGCCTTGTTTGTGGATGCCGTCATGCCGCTGCCTGTGGGCGGACTGGCCGGGCCGATCCGTTCGGGCGCAGGTTTCCATGTGCTCAAACTATTAGAGCGTCAATCACCCAATGCCTTGCCCTCTTCCATCACCCAAACACGCGCCAGACACATTTTGCTCAGGCCGGGCAACCAACTCAGCCAAGATGCAGCCCGCGCCCAGTTGGCGGGTTTCAGAAAAGAGATTGAATCCGGCGCGGCCAAGTTTGAAGAGTTGGCAAAGCAACACTCACAAGATGCCAGTGCCACCCAAGGCGGCGACTTGGGCTGGGCCAACCCGGGCACCATGGTGCCTGAGTTCGAAAAAGTCATGGACTTGTTGCAGCCGGGTGAAATCAGTGACCCGTTGGTGTCACGCTTTGGGGTGCATTTGGTACAGGTATTGGAGCGTCGCGCAGAACCGCTAACCATCCGCGACAAGCAAGACATGGCGCGAAATATTTTGCGCGAGCGCAAGTTTGATGACACCATGAAAAATTGGGAGCGTGAAATCCGCGGGCGCGCGTATGTGGAATACCGTGATCCGCCGCAGTGATCGTTTGACCCAGCCATGACACAACACCAAGCGCGCAAACGCTTTGGTCAGCATTTTCTGACAGACACCGCGGTCATTGAGCAAATTGTTCAGTCAATAGCACCACATGCGGGCGAGGCCATGGTTGAAATCGGCCCCGGCCTGGCCGCCATGACACAGCCGCTGGTTGAACGACTCGGGCATTTGCATGTGATCGAACTCGACCGTGATCTGGCACATCGTTTGCGCCTGCATCCCAGTTTGCATGTCATTGAATCTGATGTGTTGAAAGTGGATTTCACGGCACTGGCCGCCCGCCTAGCGGTGCCGCGCTTGCGTGTGGTGGGAAATTTGCCATACAACATTTCCACGCCCATACTGTTTCATTTGCTGGACCATGTGTCAGCCGTGGCGGACCAGCATTTCATGCTGCAAAAGGAAGTGGTGCAGCGCATGGTTGCAGCACCCAGCACCGCGCACTATGGGCGTTTGAGTGTGATGTTGCAGTGGCGTTATGACATGGAGATGTTGATGCTCGTGGGGCCGCAAGCATTCGATCCGCCACCGCGCGTCGACAGCGCCATTGTGCGCATGCTGCCTTTTTCTCAAGCCGCACCAGTCAACCAAGGCTTACTCAGCGAATTGGTGCAGGTGGCCTTCAGCCAACGGCGTAAATTGCTGCGCCACACCTTGGGCCGGTGGTTAGCGTCCAAAGGGTTTGACGGTTTGTTTGATGTGCAGCGCCGCGCCGAGGAGGTGCCCGTGGCCCAGTACCTGAGCCTTGCCCAACAACTCAGCCAGTCAATCGTGTCAAGCCAAGCCGAGTGACTGCAGCAGTTGTTCACGCATCAAGCGTTTCATCAATTTTCCATTGGCATTGCGCGGCAAGGCATCGCTGACGATGGTGTAGCTTTCAGGGACTTTTTCGCGCGACAAACGGCTGCTGCAAAACCCGCTCAACGCATCTGCGTCAACGGGTTCACGCACACTGACAAAAGCATGCACGCGTTCACCTAACACCGCGCAGGGTTTGGCCACAATGGCGCATTCCACCACCGCAGGGTGTTGGTACAAGGTATTTTCTACTTCGATGCAATAAATTTTGTAGCCGCCGCGGTTGAGCATGTCTTTTTTGCGGTCCAAGATGCGCACATAGCCTTGTGCATCAATGCTTCCCATGTCACCCGATTTCCAGTAGCCGTCAACGAATTCCTTGGCCGTGGCCTCCGTGTTGTTCCAATAACCGGCCACCACCATCGGACCCTTGATGCAGATCTCTCCCATGCTGCCGGCGGGTAACTCTTGGCCGTCGTCATCGACCACTTTCATATCAGCACAGACCACCGCTTGCCCAACCGTGTCGTTATGCCGTTGAGTCATGCCCGGTGGCATGATGGTGGCGGGCGAGGTGGTTTCGGTGGCGCCATAGCAATTCATCAACACCAGTTGCGGTTGCGTTTGTGCCAGCGCCTCAATGCTGGCCACGGGCATGGGCGCACCGCCATAGGCGCCTACCCGCCAGTGCTGCAAATTCGTCGCGCTGAAATCGGGTTGCAACAGACACAGGTTGTACATCGCCGGCACCATCAAACTGTGTGTCATGTGTTCGCGTTGTGCCAGCTGCAAAAACTTGGGGGCTTTGAAGACCGGCATGATCACCAGCTTGGCAGCGCAATGCAACAAGGTCGCCACCAAAGCCACCAAGCCCGTGACATGGCTGAGCGGGACAGCGGCAATGCTCACATCATTCGGCCCCAAGCCCATGCCCGCTTGAAAATGCATGCATGAATGGACCATGCCCAAATGACTGAGCATGGCACCTTTGGGGCGACCCGTGGTGCCCGAGGTGTAGAGAATGACCGCCGTGTCCTCCTCTTGGACGGGGGCGATGTCGTCAAGTGCATCAGCGAAAAACATGTCTTCCCAGCGCAGCGAACCGGCGCATGGCGCGACCGCTACACGCCAGCGCAAGCTGGGCATGTGTGCCGGTGAGGGCAAGACGTTTGACAACTCGGCCTCATGCACCAGCATGACCGCGGCGCAGTGTTCCAGCATGTACTGCAAGCCCGGGGCTTGTTCTCGAATGCTCATCGGGACCGTGATGGCACCCAGTCGCGTGGCAGCGAGCAGACACAGCACAAATTCGACGCGGTTGCCCAGCAGCAGGGCAATCCGATCCCCGGCATGCACACCCATTGCGCGCCAACCAGCGGCCAATTGGCCTACACGCTGGTTCAGTTGCGCATAGGTCAGACGCGTGTCATCACACACCAAGGCCTCAGCCTGCGGACGACTGGCAACCGCGTTGGCAAGCAGCGCATGCAAACTGCGCGGCCTGTCGGCAAAGCAGCGCAGCGTTCTTGGTGGCTGGAAATGGCTTTCCAATTGCTGCTGCGGCCAATGCACTTGAAAGTCAGTCAAAGGACGATGGGTCACAAAAATACGGCCAGTAGTTGGTCTGACATGCGCATGCTTTTCAGGCCTTGAGTCGCAAGGCAATCGCGCTTTTGGTGGCAGGTAACTCGGGCGGCAAGTGGTAAGCCAGTTGTGTGAACAACACTTCATGCAACTTCAGTTCTTCCACCCAGGCGGCCTTGTCGATGTGGGTCACGGTTTGGAATTGCGCAGGTGTGAATTCCAAACCTGTCCACGTGATTTCTTCGTATGCCGGACTGATGCCGAACACGTTTTCACGGCCTTTGGCGCTGCCTTCAATGCGGTCGATCATCCATTTGAGAACCCGCATGTTTTCGCCGTAACCCGGCCAGACGAATTTGCCGTCCTCTCCTTTGCGGAACCAGTTGACACAAAAAATAGCAGGCAAAGTCGCGCCAGTTTTCTTTAAGGTGTCGCCCATGTTCAGCCAGTGCTGGAAATAGTCGCTCATGTTGTAGCCCATGAACGGCAGCATGGCGAACGGATCGCGCCGCACCACGCCTTGTTGACCGGCGGCCGCAGCCGTGGTCTCCGAGCCCATGGTCGCGGCCATGTACACGCCTTCGGTCCAGTTGCGCGCTTGCGTGACCAGCGGCACGGTGGTCGAGCGTCTGCCACCAAAAATGAACGCATCAATTTTCACGCCGTGCGCGTCGTCCCAGGCGCTGTCGAGTGCAGGGTTGTTGGTCGCAGCCACGGTAAAGCGCGCATTCGGATGCGCCGCTTTGGCGCCGGTTTCTTTGGCAATCGCCGGTGTCCAGTCTTTGCCTTGCCAATCGATCAAGTGATCCGGCATGTGTCCGGTGTCTTTTTCCATGCCTTCCCACCAGACGTCGCCGTCGTCGGTCAAAGCCACATTGGTGAAGATGACGTTTTTGTCCAGGCTCGCCATGCAATTGGGGTTGGTGTGGAAATTGGTGCCGGGCGCGACGCCGAAGTAACCGGCCTCGGGGTTGATGGCGCGCAATTCGCCGTTGGCGCTGGGCTTGATCCAGGCGATGTCGTCGCCGATGGTGGTGACTTTCCATCCATCGAAACCGGCGGGCGGCACCAGCATGGAGAAATTGGTTTTGCCGCAAGCGCTGGGGAAGGCCGCTGCCACATGGTATTTTTTGCCTTGCGGGTTGGTCAGGCCCAGGATGAGCATGTGCTCGGCCAGCCAGCCTTGATCGCGGCCCATGTTGGAGGCGATGCGCAGTGCAAAACATTTTTTGCCCAGCAAAGCGTTGCCGCCGTAGCCCGATCCGTAAGACCAAATTTCGCGGGTTTGCGGGTAGTGCACGATGTATTTGGTGCTGTTGCACGGCCAGGCCACGTCT
>CAMDSU010000119.1 GCA_945907335.1 Bordetella parapertussis
AGCCCCTCAGTGCGGGCAGTTACATGTTGCATCCCGCAGGTGCCATCCATTACGACGGCGGCGGCACCGAAAGCGCCACGGTGCAAATCATGGGCATAGGACCTAGCAGCACCACTTTTTTGTTTCCGCAGGTAGGTGATTTCGGTGAACCGCGCAAACTCAATTGATGCCATGGTGTTTGTCATGGCACCTATGAAGTGGACAGCCTCTGCGAGCGCATGTGATCAGCCAAGGAACCGCTCTGTTTATCTGCGTGCTTGTGTCGGCTTCGCCAGTATTGTTTTTGGAAGTCTGAGCAGTCTGCCTGCCCATGCGCAATGGCAGTTGCTCTCAAGTGACGCGCAAGGACGTTTTTTCTACGACGATGCGGTGCAACGTGAAGGCGAGCAAGTCAATCTGTGGCGAATGACCGATTTCGCCCAACCACTGACGAATTTAGAAGGCAAAGAAGTACGTTCTGAAAAACTGCGCACCACCATTGATTGCCGTCAGGCCAAGTTGGCTTATTCGCAGGTCACGCGCTATGCGGGTGTGCAGGCGTCTGGCGACGTGATGAACCATTACGAAACGCCTTTGCGATTCACCCGCATTGCGCCCGGCACTGTGGATGCGTTGTTGATGCAGAAAGTCTGTTCGTAATTGGGGTCAGGTTCCAATTAATTTCACTTAAGACGAGCCGGAGGGGGTGTTTTTTTCGAGCGAAAGCGCAGAAAAAAAGCACACCGGATGGGTCGTCAAAGCGTCAGTTAATCAATCGGATGTGTCGGCAAAGCGTGTCAAACCATCCGCCCCGGTAACCAAAGTGCAATCATCGGGAACGCAATCAATATCAACAAGCACAGCAAGTCGGTCAGCACAAACGGAATCACGCCTTTGAAAATCGTTGTGAAACTGACGTCATGCACCACACTTTTGATGACGAACACATTCATGCCTACCGGCGGATGAATCAAACCCAACTCCACCGTCATCACAATGATGATGCCAAACCAAATCGGGTCAAAGCCGAGTTGCACGATCACCGGGAAAATGATGGGCACGGTCAAAATGATCATGGCCATGGCGTCCATCAGGCAACCCAGCACCAAGTACATCAACATGATCAAGGCCAACACACCGTAAGGCCCCAAACCGAGTTCGGTCAAAAACCCGGTGAGCTTTTGCGGAGTTTGCGTCATGGTGAGGAAATAACCAAATATCAGCGCGCCGATCAATACCGTGAACACCGCTGCTGACGTGCGTGTGGCCGACAGCAAGGCCTCCAAAATGCCTTTGCGGTCTAACTTGCCGCGCAGCACACCCAGCAAAAACGCGCCGGTCGCACCCACACCGCCGGCTTCAGTGGGCGTGAAAAAACCGCCATACAAACCACCGATGACAAACACAAACAACAGCAACGGCGCCCACACATCTTTGAGACCGGCAAAACGCTGTGCCCAAGTGGTGGCCGCACCGCGCGGCAACCAATCGGGTTTGACCTGAACAATCACTGAAATGGTCAGCACATACATGGCCATGGCCAACAGGCCGGGAATGATGCCGGCCATGAATAATTTGCCAATGTCTTGCTGCGTGAGGATGGCGTAAACCGCGAGCACAGTAGACGGCGGCAGCATCGCGCCCAAGGTGCCACCGGCGGCGATCACGCCGGTAGAAAACGATTGCGGGTAACCAAAGCGGCGCATCTCGGGATAGGCCACGGAAGAAAACGTCGCGGCCGTTGCCACCGAGGAACCGCAAATGGCCGCAAACCCGCCGCAAGCGATCACCGTGGCCATGCCCAGACCGCCGCGCAAATGGCCGATGAACGCATTCGCAGCGCGAAACAGTTCACGGCTGACACCCGACACTGACACAAACGCGCCCATCAACATGAACATGGGAATGACGCCGAAGGTGTAGTCCGTCACTGTGCGCATGGAGGTCTGACCGATCAGTTTCAAGGCCGGGCCGCTGCCTGCGATATAGCTGTAGCCGCACACGCCCACCAAGCCCATGGCCATGCCGACCGGCACGCGCAGCAACATCAATGTGAATAAAGCGACAAAGCCGATAACGGCGACAGCGTCGGGACTCAGGTTCATGAGGTCCATGTCAGTGATCCTCTTTCACCGCGGGCAGCAATGCATCCGGGTCAGCAATCAATCGCCAAGTGCGGATGGCAATCAACAACACCGCACACACATCGCCGAACCAAGCCACTGCGAAAAACGGCCAAGTCGGCAAATTCAAATCGTAGGTTTGCACGTTGTCGCGGTAGGTCGTGGCCACTTTGTCAAACAGCATGATGGTTTGCACCGTGACCACCAGCAGCAACACCAAGGTGGCAAATATGTCGATCCATCGTTTGAAGCGGGGGCTGGCATGGGTCCACAGCAAATCGACGGTGATGTGGTTGCCCCGGTAACTGGTGGCGGCAATGCCCCAAAAAATCAAAATGCCCAGAAGTAAGCGGCCGAAATCGTGGCTGTCAGGAATTGACCAACTGAAGAAATGGCGCAAAACGACAGCCAAAAAAATATTGGCCGCCACGATGCCTACAAACAAAGCAGCCAGCCATTCGATGCTGTCGATGATTCTGTCGAAAGGATGCGGTTTGCGAACTGTCATGTTCAGCTTTACATGGCCGATTTGTATTTGCTCAGGCTTTGTTGCAAGGCCTTCATCACAGTGGTCGGGTCGTCACCGCGTTTTTTGACTTCATCGGCCCATTGCTGACGCACAGGTGCGACAGCGGTTTTCCATGCGGCAATTTGCGCGGGCGTGAGCGTATAAATCTCGCGGTTGGTTTTATCGACCAACAATTTCTGGCGGCCGCCAATTTCAAAATCTGCCCAAGCAGTACCGATTTTTTCTGCCCATTCACTGGTGCAATGGCTGTCTACTGCAAGCTTTTGCGCCGCAGACAAACTCTTGTATTTGTCCAGGTTCATGACCCAGACAAACGGCGTCACATACAAAGGCACATCCATGTGGAACTTCACCACTTTGTCGATGCCGAACAAAGTGAGTGAGCCCCAAGGGAAGGTGATGGCGTCGGCCACGCCGCGCTCAATCGCATCGCGCGACTCGGGCGCGGAGGCCTGCACATTGGTGCCGCCGAGCAAGGTCACCATTTGGCCGATGGTGGAGGTGGCCGGGCGAATTTTCATGCCTTTCATGTCGGCGGGCATCAACACTTTTTTGCGTGAATGCAATGCGCCCGGGTCGTGTGCAAATGCAAAACAATATTTCACTTCTTTCATTTCTTTGGCGGCGTAAGCGCGGTACCAGGCATCGATGGCGGCAGATCCGGCTTTGGCATTGCTGATTTCAAACGGCAAAGAGGCAGCGGCAAAAATCGGGAAACGCCCCGGCTGGTAGCCGGGATTCACAAACGCAAAATCGGTCAAGCCGTCACGCGCCATGTCGTAATGGTCCATGGCTTTGCCCAATTGTTCAGACGGAAACAGTATCGGGTTGATGCTGCCGCCCGAGGCTTTTTTCAAGCTCTCTACCCAAGTTTGCAGGGCGGGGTTCAGGGCATGCTGCGCGGGAACCCACGTGGACACACGCATTTGTTGAACTTTGTCTTGCGCGCTGGTCAAACCATGCAGCCCCACCAAACACAGAGACAACACACTCAAGCGCAACATTGGGGCGGTCAGAAAATTTTTCATGGCTAAAGCAGGGGTTAATTGATCGGCAAAGGATAACCCACCAGCGCAGGCACTCGTCTCGGTATCTGCCCTTGTAGCGGCGTGTTGCTTCAATCGGTTTTGTGGCGACCCGCCGAGCGTATGAAGCGTATCGGCTGTTCAGCCACGGCACGCTTGGGCGCTCCCAAGCTTTGCAAGCGTTGGTCAAGCGCAGTACCTGCTTCATCGGTCAATGCGGCCTCGCGTGATTGGCGCACGGCATCAGCGCGCCACTGCGGTGAAGGGTTGATGCTGGCAGGTGCCAAATGTTTCAATATGTGTTGGAGATTGCGTTTGGCGCGTTCGTTGGTGCTGCCGTAGCCTTTGATCAATCTGCCGCACATTGCTAACTGCAAGCCCAACCCGTGGTGCTCGCGCAAACCGGTACACAGCGAGTTCAGCCAATGTTGGATATCGGCTTGCTCCACTGCAAAACGGCTGCTAAAAGGACGCAGCCACTTCATGCTGGCCAGTATTCGCAAAGCCAACATGCCACCCACTGAATGCGAACCGATCTTCAAGGGCAAGGCCAAAGGCTCGCGGCCTTTCAACACACGCGCTTTGTCAAACCGCAGCAGTGGCGCGGCCAGCCACTCAGGCAGTAGACCTGCTAACTCGGGCGCGCCGGGTTTGAAATGCTCGTAAATGCGCAGCAGTTCACCGTCTTGTTGTTTCACTTCCAAAGCCACGCGCTGTTGGCGACTGGCGCGGCTTTTCAAATCCGCCACGCGCACGATGTCGTCAAACGCCATCCACAGTGCCAACCAACGCGCGGCTTCGCGCGTGGCTTGGTATTGATGCGCGTGTGATGGGTCGACCGCAATTTCCGCATCCAACACCTGTTGCAAGCGTTGCACATATTGCATGGCGTAGGCGCGGTGTTGATAATCACAGAGTCTGGCGAAACCCAGTGTGGCGAGTTCGCGCACATTCGGCGCAAAGCCATCAAGCGCAGGCTCATGCGTTACAGGTGCAGGGTGAGTCGCATCAACATCCGCCAACATGGCTTGCACAGTTTGCGTCTGGCGCACACGCTCAAACGCTGCATTGAATCCGCGCAAACTCGCTGCACTGCTGCCGCCTGTGCCAATCGTCGCTTCGTAATGTTCGCGTGCCATGGGGAACAAGCCGCTGGCCGCGATCACGCCGAACATGACGGCGCTGACCATGGTGCCTTGCTCTTTGGCCATGGCAGAAAAATCCCAAACCTGCGATTCGCGTGAACAGGTGTTCACCAAATCCAGCAGCGGTTGTGCGTCAAGCCTTCCGTCGCCCATGGGCATGCGCTCCAGCGTGGTCAAACTGCGCGACGATGAACTGAACACGCTTGTGCGATCCGCAGACACCAGTCCCAGCGAAATTTGTCTGGCAGTTTCCAAAAGTTCTGTCGACACCAACGCATCCAGCTCACCGGGCACCGGGTTCAAGCTGAACACCGGTTGCTTGCCGTTCAACTCAGCCAAGGGCGTGGGCAACACTTCAATGTAATAAGTGGTGGCCCCCGTGCGTTGTGCCACGCCGGGTATGGATGTGCTTTGCGCCGGATAGCCTGCGCGTCTGGCCGTGTCCATCAGCCATTCGCTGAGCACACCGCCGCCTTCGCCGCCCAAGGCACACACCAGCAAACTGATGGGCTGTGTCATGCCGTTTGCATGGCGCGCACCAGCCTCGATTGCACACCCGCCCACAGGCTCTCAAACAGCCCGGGGTTTTGAACAATCTCTGCTCTGTAAAAACTCGGGCACAGCGTGGCCGCATGCGCGTTTTCGCCGCACAAACCGCAACCGACGCAACCATCGATGACGGTGGCCACCGGGTCGACTTTCAGCGGATCGGGGTTGTCTTTGAGTGTCAGTGTGGGGCAGCCGGACAAACGTATGCAGGCATGGTCGCCGTTGCAAACATCTTCATCCACACCGTATTTCACCCGCACCACGCGCTTGCCTTTTTTCAGCAGCGATTGAATCCATGGTTTGATGCGGCGCTGGCGCTCAAGCTGACATTCGCCTTCGGCGATGATGACTTTCAAGCCATTGAAATCAGACGTGAAGGCTTCTTTGAGCAAAGCTTTGACGTTCGCGACTTCGTAGGTGTGCACCGTCTTCAACCATTGCACGCCCAGGCCTTGCAATGTGGATTCGATGGTCATGTTGGTGTGCGACAAGCTCGTATGCTTATCACTAGCAGCTTGCTTTTCTGCTTCCATCGGTGTCGAGATGATGTCTTGCGTGCCGGTGGCCGAGGTGTAGCCGTTTTTGAAAATCAGCAACACCGCGTCGTCGCCGTTGAACAGCGCACTTTGTACGCCAGTGAGCAAACCGTTGTGCCAGAAACCACCGTCACCCATGATG
>CAMDSU010000120.1 GCA_945907335.1 Bordetella parapertussis
TGCGCCATTGACTCCTGCCAGTAGTCAAGCGCCGACAGTTCGCTGGCTTGGTCCAATGCACACAGTTCTGCGGCGGCCGTTGGTGTGGGTGCGCGCAAATCCGCACAAAAGTCGGCAATAGTGAAATCCGTCTCATGACCAACGCCTACAACTACAGGCACGCGGCTGGACACGATAGCGCGGGCCAAGGCTTCGTCGTTGAATGCCCACAAATCCTCCATCGAGCCACCGCCACGGACCAACAAAATCACTTCCACCTCTGTGCGGGCCTGCAAGGCATTCAGCGCTTGCACCAATGAAGATGGCGCCTCCGCGCCCTGAACAGGGCTGGGAGAAATACGCACAGGAATATGGGGCACTCGTCGGTGCAATGCTGTTAATACATCGTGCAAAGCAGCCCCTGATAAAGATGTCACCACACCGATGGCCGTTGGCCTGGGCGGGATATCCCGTTTTCGGTTGGCATCAAACAATCCCTCTGCCTGCAATTTGGCTTTGAGACGCAAAAAAGCTTCGTGTAATTGTCCAGCGCCCGCCGCACGCATAGATTCAATCACCAACTGCAATTCACCACGTGGCTCATACAAACCGCAGCGGGCTTGAACTTCTACCAAATCGCCATTGCGTGGCTCAAAGCCTAAAGAATCTGCAACCCGTCGGAACATGGCGCAGCGCAACTGGCCTTGTTCGTCCTTGAGGGTCAGGTAGCAATGGCCGCTGCCCGCTCGTGTCAACCCTGAAATCTCACCGCGAACATGGACCAAACCAAACCGTGATTTCAACTGGTCGCTGATGGCATGGCATAAGGCGCTCACGGTCCATACGCGTGCGCCAGAGGTGTCGGTGGCCGTTGAAACTGAGGTCATGGTGGCGGCTTAAAGTCGGTTAACGCAGAGGGGAAGTACGCCATAATTGTTCTTCATCAATGAGGAGAACAGATTGCTAGGCATCATACAAGCGGCCGGTTGGCCGGTGTGGCCCTTACTCGCTTGCTCTATTGCAGCAGTGGCTTTGATTTTCGAGCGTATTTACAGTCTGCAAACCCGTCGTGTGGTGCCGGAACATTTGCTCGATGAGGTGCTTGGCATGACCCAACCGGAATTGCTGCACCCCGAATCTATTGATCAATTGAAAAGCCATTGCGCCTTGGGTGAAATCATTGTGGCGGGCCTGCACCACAGGAAAAGCAAACCTACGGTTTCTGAATCTGACTTTC
This sequence comes from Bordetella parapertussis, assembly GCA_945907335.1. Taxonomy (GTDB): domain Bacteria; phylum Pseudomonadota; class Gammaproteobacteria; order Burkholderiales; family Burkholderiaceae_C; genus Limnohabitans. Next base: position 1,217 of record CAMDSU010000120.1, read on the forward strand.
GGTCGGTCATTGAAGCCAGTGGACGACGGGTTAACCGCAAGTTGGAAAAATACCTGAGTGCGCTTGGTTCGATTGCCTCAGTGGCACCTTTGTTAGGTCTGTTCGGCACGGTCGTCGGCATGATAGAAATTTTTGGCGCGCAAACTCCTGGCTCCGGTAACCCTGCCCAGTTGGCGCATGGTATCTCCGTGGCCTTGTACAACACGGCATTCGGCTTAGTGATTGCAATTCCTAGTTTGGTGATGTGGCGTTACTTCAGAGGCCGTGTCGATCATTTCACCTTGGAGCTAGAGATTGCCGCTGAACGTTTGGTGCGCCATTTCTACCCTGGTGTCAAATAAAAATGAGCATGCGCTTTGGCCGCCCTTCCGCTCCGGAACCGGATATCAACCTGATTCCCTTCATCGATGTGCTCTTGGTAGTGATCATTTTTTTGATGCTCACCACCACTTATGGCCGTCTGACGCAATTGGACATGCGACTGCCCAAAGCTGACAGTGGCGAGCAAGAAAACAAGCCCAATGAGATCCGTGTTGCCGTCAGCAGCGACGGTCGCTACATGGTCCAAAAAACAGCCATCAATCCATCGGATGTACTTGCTTTGTCCCAAGCACTCAGCCAAGCGGCCCAAAACTCACCACAGGCTTTGGTGGTTATTTCCGCTGATGCGCAAGCCAGCCATCAATCGGTCATTCAGGTGCTGGAGGCTGCGCAAACATCCGGACTCCAACACATCACATTTGCGGCACAGTCGCGCACGCGTTCTGTTCCTTTGCCTTGACCCCCGTGCTCTTATCGGCTTATCTCACGCAACACGTCTGGCCCCGTCGCGGCTGGGTGGCTTATTTGTTGTGGCCGATAACACTGCTCAGTGGGTCTTGGGTCCATTTAAATCGACTGCTTTATAAGCACGGATGGCGACAGTCTGTGCGCCTGCCAGTACCTGTGCTTGTTGTCGGTAACGTGGTGGCCGGCGGCACTGGCAAAACCCCGGTGGTCATCAGCCTGGTACAGCATTTCACCGCCAAAGGCTTTCGTGTTGGGGTGATTGCCAGGGCTTATGGCAGTTCACAAGAGTCTGTCAAAGAAGTCAATCACCACAGTCAGGCCGCAGATGCAGGCGATGAGCCGTTGCTGGTTAAGCAGCGATGCGATATTCCGGTGTTTGTTGGACGCAAACGTGCACTCGCCGCACAAGCTTTGCTGTCGGCTTACCCGAACACGGATTTCATCATCAGCGACGACGGTATGCAACACCATGCACTTCGGCATGACATCGCCATTTGCGTCTTTGACGACAGAGGCTGCGGAAATGGCTGGTTACTGCCTGCAGGACCGCTGCGGGAACCCTGGCCAACAGTCTCACCGATAGGCGTCACCCGGCATGTTCTTTACACCGGCGAGCAGCATCCGCGTGACGCGTGGGTGGCAAAAAGGAGTTTGGCCGCTTACGCAAGAAATGGCGCTGGTGAGCAACGGGAATTGCGTGAATGGGCTGGTCAAGCAGTGCAAGCATTGGCGGCCATTGCCAAGCCTGATGTGTTTTTTCAGGCGCTTACGCAAGCTCGATTGCAATTGGTGCACCGCTGGCCACTGCCAGATCATGCCTCGCTTTTGCATTGGAAGCCTGACAGCAATTTGCCTATTTTTTGCACAGAAAAAGACGCGGTTAAGTTGTGGCCTGACTTGCCCCAAGCATGGGCTGTTCCTCTGGTCTGCGAATTACCCTTGCCCCTGCTTGACGCCTTGGCCTTAAACCTGCAACAGCTATCATTGATTCATGGACAAAAAACTGCTTGAACTGCTGGTCTGCCCTGTCACCAAAGGTAGCCTCATTTACCAACCTGATACCCAGGAATTGATCTCACGCAGCGCGCGGCTGGCCTATCCTGTGCGTGATGGTATTGCCGTGATGCTCGAGCTAGAAGCCCGCACATTGACCGACGAAGAATTGGAAAAACTGCATGGCTGAAGCCGCCTATGTGGTGTTGATTCCGGCACGCTTAGGCTCTTCGCGCTTACCCAACAAACCTTTGGCCGATTTAGCGGGCGTGCCCATGGTGGTCAGAGTCGCTCAGCAAGCAAGCACCAGCGCGGCCACTCAGGTGGTGGTTGCTGCTGACCATGCCAGTATTGTCCAAGCCTGTGAACAGCATGGGGTACGAGCAATTCTCACCCGTGACAATCATCCCAGCGGCAGCGACCGACTGGCCGAGGCTGTCGAGCTGCTTGGATTACCCGATTCGCAAATCGTGGTGAATGTGCAAGGTGACGAGCCTTTGATCCATCCTCAGCACATTCACGCAGTGGCGCAATTGTTGTCCCAGCGCATGGATGTGCACATGTCCACCTTGGCGCACCCGATCACTGCTTTGTCCGATTGGTTGAGTCCGCATGTGGTCAAGGTGGTGTTGAACCAAGGCCATCTGGCCAGCTATTTCAGTCGAGCTGGTATTCCTTGTTGGCGAGATGGGATAGACAAGCAGCTACCGCCATACCCTGTTTACCGGCATGTGGGCCTATACGCTTACCGCTGTGGTTTTCTAAAAGCATTCCCTCGCTTAGCCGAGGCACCCGCGGAAAAAGCCGAGGCGCTCGAGCAATTGCGGGCCCTGTGGCATGGCTACCAAATTGCAGTTCACGTGTCCGACATGGCGAGTGCGCCGGGCGTGGACACCCCAGAAGACTTGCTCAGGGTTCAGGCTTTATTGACCCGCTAAGGCCGTCAGCGGGCATGTCGGCTTGCATGCTATTCTTGGGGCTAACCCAGCGACACAGCCCCGCCAAGAGGGTCGTTGTCGCACTATTTCAAGGAAGACAATGAGACTGATTTTGTTGGGTGCGCCAGGTGCTGGCAAAGGTACCCAGGCCACATTCATCTGCCAAGCCTATGGCATCCCTCAAATTTCAACCGGCGATATGCTGCGTGCTGCTGTTAAGGCGGGAACAGACATGGGTCTGGCGGCCAAAAAAATCATGGATGCCGGCGGCCTGGTCGGGGACGACATCATCATCGGTTTGGTCAAAGAACGCATCACCCACACCGATTGCGTCAACGGTTTTTTGTTCGATGGATTTCCCAGAACCATCCCTCAGGCTGACGCCATGAAGCATGCAGGCGTCAAACTCGATTGCGTGCTTGAGATTGATGTGCCTTTTGACGCCATCATTGAGCGCATGAGCGGTAGACGGGTTCATGTGGCCAGTGGCCGCACCTACCATGTCAGGTTCAATCCGCCCAAACAAGAGGGCCTGGATGACCTGACTGGCGAAGCCTTGATTCAGCGTGATGACGACCGTGAAGAAACCGTAAAAAAACGTTTAGAGGTTTACAGCGCTCAAACGCGCCCGTTGGTGGACTATTACGCGAAATGGGCCAAAGACCAACCGCAAGAGGCACCTAAATACCGCGCTATCAGTGGCCACGGCAGCGTAGAAGACATTAAAGCCCGCGCATTGGCCGCCTTAAAGAGCTGACTTTTTTTCGTCTTGCGACAGCACGCTCAACGCCAAGGCCACGCAGGCCTTGGCTGGCGGCAAATCAACTTGTTGACCCATAGTTTGATTTGCTTGCGGCAGCGCATTCCCCCAAGCACACCGACTGCTGATCCATACCGCCACACCCAATCCGATGGCTTTTTGTAGCGAGCCATTCCAAGCATCCTTGTATGTACCCGCGCCGGTTCCAGCGATAACCAATCCTCGCAAACGCGTGTTGCTTTGAGCGTTTAACAACGCTTGCATCATTTCACTGCTGCTGCCGGCGTGGTGGGTCAACCACTCCACCCGAGGCCATTGGGTCGCACTGAGAAATCCCGCCAAGGAAGGAATGTCAAGCTTTGTGGTTGCAGTTGGCGTGCTTTGCCAGACCCATTCGCCATTGATTTTTTCGGCGGCGAGGGACGCAAACCCACTGCTGAATGCCTTCAGTGGGTCCGTGGAAATTTTTTGCACATGCAATGCATGGTGCGCTTGCCCATTAAAGACCACGCAAACACCTTGTGCCTGCGCATGATGAAGCAATGACAAAGCATCACGCAAATTAGCGGGGCCATCGGCCATGGGGTGGTCAGCAGGACGCATGGCGCAAGTCATCACAATCGGTTTGGGCCATGGACCAAACGCATGCAGCAAATAAGCGGTTTCTTCTATGGTGTCAGTGCCATGGGTGATAACCACACCGGCGACATCCTGCCTAGACTGCGCTTGCATCAGCGCGTTTAAAAGCGATTGCCAGACCGGCAAACCCATGTTTTTGCTGTCAATTTGCGCCACATCTTGGAATTCAAGGCCGCAATAGTCTTCACCAACAGGATCTATCAAGTTGGCAACTCCTAACCTGCCAGATTCATAAATATCGGGATTTTCTGCACTCGTTCGTGTGCCGGCGATCGTTCCTCCGGTACCCAAAACAACAGTTTTGGCATTTATTTTCAAGGACATGGTTGCCAAAGTTAAAAAACTGGTTAAAAATACAGTTACTGGATATCCAAACAGTTGTTTGGCTTCCCTCCCCTAACCGCCAAGTGCAGGAGCCCCATGGATCAAGTCAAGCTCACAGCCCGCCAGCAGCAGATTCTGTCACTGATCGAAACCGCAATACAAAATACCGGTGCACCGCCCACCCGCGCAGAAATCGCCACAGAACTCGGCTTCAAATCCGCCAACGCCGCAGAGGAACACCTGCAAGCATTGGCCCGCAAAGGCGTTATTCAATTGGTCAGCGGCACCTCTCGAGGCATTCGCTTGAAGCAAGCCGCCTCAGAGTCAACAAACCTGGGTTTCAAACAATTTCAATTGCCCTTGCAAG
>CAMDSU010000121.1 GCA_945907335.1 Bordetella parapertussis
CATGCCTCCAGTTGCTTCCAGTATTGGGGTTAGTTCCTTTGATAATCGTTTGATCAGTTAGTGAATTTTGCTCTACACGGTAGTTGTTAACGTCAGAGCAACGAACTTCATATCCAAGCAAGGTATCTACTTTGTAACAATTAGCAAAAGCTGGTGAGACTGACAAAAAAGTAAGGCACTAAAAAATTTGTTCAAAATATTTCTCCTTGCCAACTAAAAAACAACCCTTACATCAATTTGGTATTTATTCTATTTTTTGTGGATAGGAGGCAGCCACAACCTTTCACGATGGCAATGTACCCCTCCCCCCTATCAAATCTAAGTCCAAATCCATTGATTTGTTATAGCTGACAGGGGAAGAGTCATGTGGGTAGAAGTGTGGGTAGAAATGAAAAACGCCCCGAAAGGGGCGTATTCATTGAAGCACTGGCGGAAACGAAGGGATTCGAACCCTTGATGAGGCTCAACACCCCATACTCCCTTAGCAGGGGAGCACCTTCGGCCACTCGGTCACGTTTCCAGTGAATGAAATTATGCCTGATTCTGCTCCAGATCAAAGGCTTTATGCAGTGAGCGCACGGCCAATTCGAGGTATTTTTCATCAATAACCACCGAAGTTTTGATTTCGCTGGTCGAAATCATTTGGATATTGATGCCCTCGGCGCTCAGGCAAGCGAACATTTTGCTGGCTACGCCCACATGGCTGCGCATGCCGATACCAACAATCGAGACTTTGCAAATTTGGTTGTCACCCAGCACTTCGGGGTTGCCCAGATCGGAGAGCACTTTTTCTTTTAGCAGCGTCAGGGCGCGGGCATGGTCGTTGCGGTTGACAGTGAAACTGAAATCGGTGAGGCCGCCCTTGCTGATATTTTGGATGATCATGTCCACTTCGATATTGGCGTCGGCCACGGTACCCAAAATTTTGTGGGCAATGCCAGGCTTGTCAGGTACACCAATGATGGAGATTTTGGCTTCGTCACGGGTGAACGCGATGCCAGATACGATGGCTTGTTCCATTTGTTCATCTTCCTCAAAAGTAATCAGGGTGCCCGATTTGGCCTCTTCGTTGATATCGATATCCCACGGGGTAAAGCTGGACAACACACGCAATGGCACTTTGTATTTGCCCGCGAATTCAACCGATCGGATTTGCAACACCTTGCTGCCGAGGGAGGCCATCTCGAGCATCTCTTCAAAACTGACGGTGTGCAGACGACGCGCTTGCGGCACCACGCGCGGGTCGGTGGTGTAAACGCCATCGACATCGGTGTAAATCAGACATTCGGCGGCTTTCATGGCTGCTGCCACCGCTACTGCTGAAGTGTCAGAACCGCCTCGGCCCAAGGTGGTGACGTGGCCGCTCGGGTCCACGCCTTGAAAGCCGGTGATGATGACCACCTTGCCTTGGTCGAGGTCTTGACGCACGCGGGCGTCATCAATGGATTCGATACGTGCCTTGGTGAACGCACTGTTGGTGCGGATCGGCACTTGCCAACCGCTGTAGCTGACAGCAGGGACGCCTTCGGCTTGCAATGCAATGGCCAGCAATGCGGAGGATGCCTGTTCGCCGGTGGCTGCCAATGCATCGAGTTCCCTGAAGTGGGCGTCGCTGTGGGCATTGCCCGCCAATTCTTTGGCCAAGCCCAACAACCTGTTGGTTTCGCCGCTCATGGCAGAAGGCACCACAACCATTTGGTGTCCTGCCTTGGCCCATTTGGCCACGCGCTTGGCCACATTGTGTATGCGCTCGGTCGAGCCCATGGAAGTGCCGCCGTATTTGTGAACGATTAAAGCCATCAGAGAAGGTGTTTATCAGCAGTCAAAGCTAGAAATTGTACCAATCGATCAAATCGCCGATACGCCTGACAAAACCCCGGCCCACCTTGATATCAATCGCATGGCCTCGGGTGCGGCAGGCGTCAATTTGCGCCGCCAATGCGTCAAGCTGTCTGGCGCTGGATTGCACGCCTCGGTTGCTCAACCACAAACGCAACGCATTGATTTGTCGCGCGGCGCTGAGTTGTTGCAGACGCATGATGACGGGTGGTTCGCCCACCAACTCCAAGTCGAGTTGCGCCAAGGTCACCAGCAACTGCTGTGCTTGCGCTGAATGCCGAGCGCTTCTGGCAAAGGTTTGTCGAAACGCCGGAAAAGCTTTTTGCAGCACTGGCAATAATTGATGGCGAATCAGGTTGCGTGTGAATTGCTGGTCGAGATTGGTCGGGTCTTCGACCCAAACCACGCCCGTGGTTTCAAGCCACGCACGAATATCCGCGCCAGGGGTTTGCAACCACGGTCGGTGCAACACCAAGCCGTGTCGCTCTGTTTTTTCCGGCATGGCAGACAGTCCGGGCAAACCAGCGCCGCGCGACAGCGCCAACAACAACGTTTCCACTTGATCGTCTGCATGCTGCGCCAAAGCCACTTCGCGCACATTGCCGCCCCAGTGGTTTTTCAAAACATCTGCAATGGCTTGGTAGCGCCCTCGCCGCGCGGCTTCTTCGGGGCTCTCACCCGGCGCATGGCGAGCGTCGATGCGTTCAATCGCCAAGGGCACTTGCAATTGTTCGCACAACCGTTCGCAATGGCTTGCAAACAGGTCGGCCGCCGACTGCAGGCCATGGTGTATGTGAACCGCTTTGACTTGCGTGGGCCAGTGGGCGGCACAGGCCAATAACAACGCAGTGGAATCTGCGCCACCACTCAATGCAACGGCAAACGGCAACGCCGGCTTGAAATGCTTCAATGAAAGTGTCGCTGGCAAAGCAGCGGCTAGCGAAGACAAATCAACGCGCGTCGGCTTTGGTGTCGTTGAATCGGCCATAGCTTTGCAGACGTTCATAACGTCTGTCGAGCAACTCTTGCGGCTTGAGGTCGCTCAGTTGACGCCAAGCGTCGTTCAAGCCACGCTTTAAATGTGAAGCCATGAGTTTGGTATCGCGGTGGGCACCACCCACGGGTTCGTTGACAATTTTGTCGACCAATCCCAAGGCTTTGAGTCGATGAGCGGTGATGCCCAAGGCATCGGCAGCATCGGAAGCACGGTCGGAAGTTTTCCACAAAATGGAAGCGCAACCTTCAGGGCTGATGACCGAGTAAATGGAATATTGCAACATCAATAATTGATCGGCCACACTGATGGCCAGAGCGCCACCAGAGCCGCCCTCGCCGATGATGGTGGTGATGATGGGCACTTGCAATTGCGCCATTTCAAAAATGTTGCGACCAATGGCTTCGCTTTGGCTGCGCTCTTCGGCATCGATACCAGGAAAAGCGCCGGGCGTGTCAACAAAAGTGAAGACAGGCAGTTTGAATTTTTCAGCGGTCTTCATCAGACGCAATGCCTTGCGATAGCCCTCTGGGCGGGTCATACCGAAATTGCGCGCCGTGCGCTCACGTGTATCGCGCCCTTTTTGCTGTCCCAGCACCATGCATGCATTGCCATTGAAACGTGCCAAACCGCCCACGATGCTCAGGTCATCCGAGAAATGTCTGTCGCCATGCATTTCTACGAAACCGGTGAAGATTTCGTTGATGTAGTCAAGCGTGTAAGGCCGCTCAGGGTGGCGAGCTATTTTTGTGATTTGCCAGGGCGTCAAATCACTGTAGATATCTTTGGTGAGTTGCTGGCTTTTTTTCGACAGTTGCTCAATTTCTTCTGAAATGTCTACAGCTGACTCGACTTGCACATAACGCAATTCTTCAATTTTGGATTCAAGCTCTGCAATCGGTTGCTCGAAATCGAGAAATGTTTTCTTGGCCAATCGTTTCTCCTTGTGGACCAGGGGCCGCGACAGTTTCAGTAAGCCACAGGCTGAGGGTCCAGCGAGCGCCAAATATACCAAGTTGCCACACTGCAATAAGGTTGCCACGCGGCAGCGACTTCGCGGGCATCACTGCGACTGACGGCTTCGCCAGAAAAATAATTTTTGCTGATGCCGTTGATCAAGCCCACGTCATCCAACGGCAGTACGTTGGGACGCAGCAAATAAAACATCAAAAACATCTCAGCGGTCCATCTGCCGATGCCACGGATCGCTACCAATTCTTCAATGATGGACTCGTCGTCCATGTCGGACCATTTGCGTGTATGCACTGCGCCATTGGAAAAATGCAAGGCTAAGTCCACCAGATATTCCACCTTGCGTGCAGACAAACCCGCAGCGCGCATATCGTCGACTTTGAGTTTGAGCACGTTTGCAGGTGTGATGTTTTTGCACAGCGCAGCAAATTTGTCCCAGACCGATTGCGCGGCTTTGACAGAAATTTGCTGACCCACGATGCTGCGCGCCAAGGTCACGAAAGCATCTCCGCGCGACTCTAAACAGGCGTCCCCGAACTGCGGAATCAAGCGACGCATGACCCGGTCTTTTTTGGCCAAGTGCCGACAAGCTTCCTCCCAGTACTCAGGGGTGACGCGTTTGATCTGCAGCGGACGGCCAGCCATCAGGCGCGCTCCCATTGCGTGCCCTGGGCTGAGTCTTTCAGCACCACGCCCATGCCACTCAACTGTTGGCGGATTTGATCGGCGCGGGCAAAGTCGCGCGCAGCTTTGGCAGCGGCACGATCAGCGATCAGGGTTTCAATCTGCGCGATATCACCGTTGTTTGAGTCGGCGTGAACTGTTTGTAAAAAGGCCAAGGGCTCAGCTTGCAACAAGCCCAACACGCCACCCAAGGCCTTGAGCAAACTGCTGGCTTGCACCGATTGAGAGCGGTTGACTTCTGCGGCCAGATCAAACAGCACCGCCACAGCTTCGGGCGTGCCGAAATCTTCATCCATGGCCGCTTTGAAGCGCGCGGCTTGCGGTTGTTGCCAGTCGATGGCCAAGGGTTTGGGCGGTACCGCTTGCAAGGCGGTATACAAACGCTTGAGGGAGGCTTTGGCATCGTCCAAATGCTGGTCACTGAAATTGAGCGGACTGCGATAGTGACTGCGCACCACAAAAAAGCGCACTTCTTCGGGCCGATAGCGTTGAAACACATCGCGTATGGTGAAAAAGTTACCCAGACTCTTGGACATCTTGACGTTGTCCACGTTGATGAATCCGTTGTGCATCCAAAAACGCGCCATGGTCACGCCGTGTGCGCCTTCGCTTTGCGCAATTTCGTTTTCATGGTGAGGAAACTGTAAATCTGCACCGCCACCGTGGATATCAAATGATTCACCCAATAAGCTGCACGACATGGCCGAACACTCAATGTGCCAACCGGGGCGACCGCTGCCAAATTGGCTGTCCCATTTCACTTCTGGCGGCTCATCGGGCTTGGCAGATTTCCACAGCACGAAGTCCAAAGGATCTTCTTTGCCATCAAGCACGGCGACGCGCTCACCGGCATGCAATTCGTCCAGCGATTTGCCGGACAACTTACCGTAGCCGGGAAACTTGCGCACTGCGAAATTGACATCGCCATTGGGACTGCGGTAGGCCAAGCCTTTGTGTTCGAGTGTGGCGATCAAACCCAACATACCGCTGACATGGTCGGTGGCACGGGGTTCAGCCTGGGGCCGCTCAATGCCCAAGGCATCTGCGTCTTGGTGCAATGCGTCGACCATCCGGTCTGTCAATGCACGAATGGATTCGCCATTTTCTGTGGCGCGTCGGATGATTTTGTCGTCGATGTCGGTGATGTTGCGTACATAGGTGACTTGCAAGCCCGATTGCTTGAGCCAGCGTTGCACCACATCGAACGCCACCATCGAACGTGCATGACCCATATGACAGAAGTCATACACCGTCATGCCGCATACGTACATGCGCACATGGCCGGGCGTGAGTGGTTCGAAAACCTGCAACTCACGCGCAAGCGTGTTGAAAATTCGAAGGGCCATGGTGCTTGAATCAGTATGTAATTGCACTTGAAAAGTGCGTAATGTCACTCTACTACAATGCCTTCAGTATAGCGAGGTCCTCTGCTTTGTATCTTCGTGACAGGTGTCCTTCATTTTTATT
>CAMDSU010000122.1 GCA_945907335.1 Bordetella parapertussis
CGGCGGCGTTCTTTGTATTTGGAAACGCCTGCTGCTTCTTCTAAAAATAGCCGCAGTTCTTCGGGCTTGGATTCAATGATGCGGCTAATGGTTCCTTGCCCAATGATGGCGTATGCGCGCGGCCCCAGACCGGTACCCAAAAACACATCTTGCACATCGCGTCGACGCACCGGCTGGTTGTTGATGTAGTAGCTGCTGTTGCCGTCGCGGGTCAATACGCGCTTGACCGCAATTTCTTCAAACTGGTTCCACTGACCACCCGCGCGGTGTGATTGGTTATCGAATACCAACTCCACACTGGCTCGGCTGGCTGGTTTGCGTGTGTTGGTGCCGTTAAAAATAACATCTTGCATGGATTCACCGCGCAATTCGCTGGCTCGGCTTTCTCCCAGCACCCAACGCACAGCGTCAATGATGTTGGATTTGCCGCAGCCGTTGGGGCCGACGACACCCACGAGTTGTCCTGGTAACAAAAAGTTGGTGGCGTCGGCAAACGATTTGAAGCCAGACAACTTGATGGAATTGAGACGCACTGGTTACCTTTTTAATCAGAGGAAATATTCAATAGAGATCAAACAAACCACTAGGCTGTCTAAGTTTTCGACAAGCGTTGGCGCCAATCGGTCAATTCATGATGCATCTTGTTCAAGGATGGCATCAAGGCGTCTAGCATGGTGTTGAGCTGGTCAGCGTTCAGTTGCCGCGCTTTGGCCTCGACATCAATCAATTCGTTGGCCAAAGTTTGTGTGCTCAAAAAAGTCACATAACCTTTGAGCGTATGAAGCAGCCTTTGCAACTCAGTGGTGTCTGATTCGTTCTGCGCATTTTGCAGCGCTTGCAAGTCGTTTTGCAAACTAGACACGAAAGTATCAGCCAGATTCACCATCTGGTGATTATCGGTAGCGAAATCGCTGGCTCTGGCAGTATCTAGGAAAATATACATGGCCCCGATAATATCAGCCATGAATCCCCAACTCTCTCGCCTTCACCCCTATCCATTCGAACGTTTACGCCACTTGTTGGCTGGCGTCCAACCCAACCCGGATTACAGCCCCGTCAGCCTGGGCATCGGCGAGCCCAGGCACGCCACCCCAGAATTGATCATTGATGCATTGAAAAAGCATCCTTCTGAATTAGCCACCTACCCTGCGACAGCCGGTTCGCCTGAATTCAGACAGGCTTGCAGCGCTTGGCTCAAGCGCCGTTATGCGGTTGATGTCAATCCCGATTCTGAAGTCTTACCGGTCAATGGTTCCCGCGAAGCCTTGTTTGCGTTTGCACAGACCGTGCTGGATGGCAACCCGCAAAGCGTCGTGGTGTCGCCCAATCCCTTTTATCAAATTTATGAAGGCGCTGCTATTTTGGGAAACGCACGCATTCACTATGCGCCGAGCTTGCCAAACAAGAACTTTGCTGTGGACTGGGACAGCGTGTCAGACGCGATTTGGCACCACACACGCTTGTTGTTTGTGTGTTCGCCCGGCAACCCTACTGGTGCGGTAATGCCCTTGGAAGAATGGCAAAAATTGTTTGCGCTGAGTGACAAATACGGTTTTGTCATTGCCTCAGACGAGTGTTACAGCGAAATCTATTTCGGGAGTTCGGCTCCTCTTGGCGGGTTACAAGCCGCGGTCTTATCGGGTCGATCAGATTTCAAACAATTGGTGTGCTTTACCAGCCTGTCTAAGCGCAGCAATGTCCCGGGCTTACGCAGTGGTTTTGTCGCGGGCAATGCCGGATTGATCGCGCCGTTTCTTCGCTATCGCACCTACCACGGTAGCGCCATGGGCGGTTTGGTGCAGCAAGCCAGTATTGCCGCATGGAATGACGAAGCGCATGTGGTGCAAAACCGTGCGTTATACAAAGCAAAATTTGAGCAAGTCACTCCCCTGCTTGCACAGGTCATGGATGTTGCATTGCCGGACGCAGGTTTTTATCTGTGGGCAGCAGTTCCCGGTGGTGACGATGAAGCTTTCGCACGCGATCTGTTCACTCAATACAATGTCACGGTGTTACCTGGTCGATATTTGGCCCGCGAGGTCAATGGCATCAATCCTGGCCAAGGCCGTATCCGCATGGCATTGGTCGCACAACCCGACGAGTGCCTTGAAGCGGCACGACGTATTGTTCAATTTGTTCAAACCCACTATCCATCACCATCATGAGCCAACAACTGCAATCCATCGTTGACAACGCTTGGGAAAATCGTACCCAATACAGCCCGTCTGCGGCACCCAAGGAACTGGTCGATGCGGTCGAACACGTCATCGCTGAACTCAATGCGGGGCGTCTGCGCGTAGCAACACGTGAATCCGTCGGCAAATGGACCACACATCAATGGCTGAAGAAAGCTGTGTTGTTGTCATTCCGTTTGAAAGACAACCAAGTGGTGAAAGCTGGTGATTTGGGCTTTTACGACAAGGTGCAAACCAAATTTTCCAACATGGATGAAGCGCAGATGAAAGCCAGCGGCGTTCGTGTTGTGCCACCTGCGGTGGCGCGCCGTGGCAGTTACATCGCCAAGGGCGCGATTCTCATGCCCAGCTATGTGAACATTGGTGCGTATGTCGATGAAAACACCATGGTTGACACGTGGGCCACTGTCGGTTCATGCGCTCAGATTGGAAAAAATGTGCACCTCTCGGGTGGCGTCGGTATCGGCGGTGTGCTCGAACCCGTACAAGCCAACCCCACCATCATCGAAGACAACTGTTTCATCGGTGCGCGTTCTGAAGTGGTCGAAGGTGTGATCATTGAAGAAAACTCGGTCATTTCTATGGGCGTGTATATCGGTCAAAGCACCAAAATTTACGACCGCGCGACAGGCGAAGTGACCTACGGCCGGGTACCTGCTGGTTCAGTGGTGGTGTCTGGCAACTTGCCCAGTGCTGATGGCAAATACAGTTTGTACTGTGCGGTCATTGTTAAACGCGTCGATGCACAAACACGTGCCAAAACCAGCCTGAACGATTTGTTGCGCGACTGAGCATGTCGCAAACGCTTGACCTGGTTGAACAACTGATTGCCTGTCCTTCGGTCACGCCGCAGGACGCGCAATGTTTGTCATTGATTGAACAGCGCTTGACACCGCTGGGCTTTGAGTGTGAACGCATGGACCAAGGACCTGCAGATGCCTTGGTCAGCAACTTGTGGGCGATCAAACGCAGTACAAATCCTCATGCCAAAACTTTGGTGTTTGCCGGACACACAGACGTAGTGCCGACGGGGCCATTGGACAAGTGGCACAGCGACCCGTTCACACCCACGCACCGCGATGGAAAATTGTTTGGTCGAGGGGCCAGCGATATGAAAACTTCCTTGGCGGCGATGGTGGTGGCTGCGGAGCATTTTTTCAGCAAACACGAGCATGCATCTTTTTCATTGGCTTTCTTATTGACCAGCGACGAAGAAGGACCTTCTGTGGATGGCACGGTCAAAGTGGTGGAAGCATTGAAAGCGCGCGGGGAGCCTTTGCACTGGTGCATTGTGGGCGAGCCCACATCGGTGCACCGCATCGGTGACATGGTGAAAAACGGCAGACGCGGAACGCTGAGTGGCAAGTTACTGGTCAAAGGTATTCAAGGGCATATTGCCTACCCGCAACTCGCGCGCAACCCCGTGCACCAATTTGCACCTGCGTTGGCCGAGTTGGCTGCCATGGAATGGGACAAGGGCAATGCTTATTTTCAACCGACCAGTTGGCAAGTGAGCAATATCCACGCAGGAACAGGCGCCAATAATGTGATTCCTGGCGAAGTGAGAGTGCATTTCAATTTTCGTTTCAGCACCGAGTCAACCCCAGAGCAATTGATAAGCAGACTCGAAGAGGTATTGCATCGCCATCGGTTGGAGTTTGAGATGGAGTGGACCCTGGGTGGGTTGCCGTTCATCACCACGCCTGGTGACTTACTGGCGGTGGTGCAATCAGCCATCACGCATTGCACCGGCATACACCCTGAACTGTCCACCACAGGCGGCACCAGCGATGCTCGTTTCATCGCTCAAATCTGTCCGCAAGTGATTGAATTTGGTCCGCCCAATGACAGCATCCATCAAATCAATGAATATGTGCGACTCAACGATATCGACACTTTGAAAAATATTTATTGCGACATTCTTGAACGATTGCAACACGACGCACTCAGCACTGGCCGCGCATGACACCGGCTGAATTGATCGCAGATTGCGCTGCGAAATTGACAAGTGCCGGTGTGTCTTTCGGTCAAGGTACCCTGTATGCAGAAGATGAAGCCGCGTGGCTGGTGTTGTGGGGCATGGGCTTGCCGCTAGACACGGATACGTCTTTGCTGCTCAAAGAGGTTGAAGACCAACAAATGTCGTCAGTTTTTGCTTTGCTCGAGAAGCGAATTCAAACCCGTCAACCACTGGCCTATTTGACAGGTGAAGCCTGGCTGCAAGGTGTGTCATTTCATGTGGATCAGCGTTGCTTGATTCCGCGTAGTTTGATTGCCGAGACAATTGCACAAGGAAGTTTTGATCCGTGGTTGTCACCCGACAGCACAAGAGCTTTAGATGTATGCACAGGTGGTGCCAGTTTGGCGGTGCTATTGGCATTGGCCTACCCGCAACTTCAAGTGGATGCCTCTGACATTTCGCCCCAAGCGCTTGAAGTCGCGCACATCAATATTTCAAGGCATGGCTTGCAAGACCGCATCCACGCCTTTGTCAGCGACGGTTTGGCTCAGGTGCAGGGTGTTTATGACCTGATTGTTTGCAACCCGCCTTATGTCAATGCGCAAAGCATGGCCGCATTACCTGCCGAATTCAAAGCCGAACCTGACCTGGCCTTGGCAGGTGGTGACGATGGTATGGATTTCATTCGCCAGCTTTTCAAACAGGTGGCTGACCACCTGTCTGAAAACGGCGTGCTGGTGCTTGAAATCGGGCATGAAATCAATCACTTTACACAAGCATTTCCGCATATGGAAACCATGTATTTGTCGACCAGTGCAGGTGATGAACACGTACTGTTGATCACCAAACAGGCTTTAGAAAAGAAACATGATCTCGCTTAAAAATATTTCCCTCCGACGAGGCACAAAATTGCTGCTTGACCAAGCCAGCGTCACGCTGAATCCCGGCGAAAAGGTGGGCCTGGTCGGCAGAAACGGTGCGGGA
The DNA here is from genome assembly GCA_945907335.1 of Bordetella parapertussis. Lineage (GTDB taxonomy): Bacteria > Pseudomonadota > Gammaproteobacteria > Burkholderiales > Burkholderiaceae_C > Limnohabitans. Next base: position 5,140 of record CAMDSU010000122.1, read on the forward strand.
AAGTCCAGTTTGTTTGCATTGCTCAATCGCAGCTTGCAAGAGGATTCCGGTGAATTTCACATCCCTACGCAGTGGCGCATGGGCCAAGTGGCTCAAGACATGCCTGAAACGTCGCAAAGCGCCACCGAGTTTGTGATTGATGGCGACACCGCCTTATTGTTGGCACGCAACGAAGTCACCGCGGCCGAAGACAGCAATGACGGCGAACGCATGGCGCATGCTTACATGGCTTTGTCTGATGCGGGTGAACACGATGCACCTGCCAGGGCGCAATCATTGATTTTGGGTCTGGGGTTTAAAACCAGCGAATTGGCCAATCCGGTCAACAGTTTTTCTGGCGGTTGGCGCATGCGCTTGCAACTGGCACGCGCATTGATGAGTCCTTCCGATTTGCTCTTGCTAGACGAACCCACCAACCACTTGGATTTAGATGCTTTGGTTTGGCTGGAGAGTTGGCTCAAGCGCTATGAAGGCACTTTATTGGTCATCAGCCACGACAGAGAATTTTTAGATGCAGTCACCAATGTCACTCTGCATATCGATTCTGCAAAATTGATGCGCTACGGCGGCAACTACAGCAAATTTGAAGACATGCGTGCCGAGCAAATGAATTTGCAACAAAACGCATTCTCCAAGCAACAAGACAAGATCGCCCATTTGCAAAAATTCATTGCGCGTTTCAAGGCCAAGGCCAGCAAAGCCAAGCAAGCACAAAGCAGGGTCAAGGCGCTTGAGCGCATGGAAAAAATCGCACCGCTGCTCAGTGAAGCTGATTTCCAGTTTGAATTCAAACC
>CAMDSU010000123.1 GCA_945907335.1 Bordetella parapertussis
GTCAATCGCCCTGATGCTGTGGCACCCGCGCCGTCCAAGCAAGCAAATAACTCCTCCAGTTTTGAGCGGTTTGCCGTGGTGGCCTTGGATCCCGGTCATGGCGGTGAAGACCCAGGCGCGATTGGCCCCGCAGGGACTCGGGAAAAAGATGTGGTGCTGCAAATAGCCAACCGCTTGCGCGAGCGTATCAACAGAACCGTGCTCAAAACTCGGCGCGGTGACTTGCCTTTGCGTGCATTCATGACGCGCGATGCAGATTTTTTTCTGCCTTTGCATGTGCGGGTACAAAAAGCCCGTCAAGTGCAAGCCGATTTGTTCATCAGCTTGCATGCCGATGCGTTTTTCACCCCCAAGGCAAGCGGCGCCAGCGTGTTTGCACTGAGCCAAGGCGCGGCTTCGAGTGCAGCGGCCAAATGGATGGCCAACAAAGAAAACGGCGCGGATGCCGTTGGCGGTTTGAACTTGAAAGTGCAAGACCAGCATGTGCAACGCGCTTTGCTGGACATGAGCACCACGGCGCAAATCAATGACAGTCTGAAGCTTGGCAACGAAATGCTGGGACAAATCCGCCGTGTTGGCAAACTGCACAAACCTCAGGTAGAGCAAGCCGGTTTTGCGGTGTTGAAAGCGCCCGACATTCCCAGCTTGCTGGTCGAAACCGCATTCATCAGCAACCCGCAAGAAGAGGCCTTGCTATTGAGCGAGGACTACCAAAACAAGTTGGCGGATGCCTTGCTTGCCGGGATAGAAAATTATTTTTTGCGCAACCCGCCGTTGGCGCGAAACCGTTCGCTGTAAAGCTTTGGCGCAGACTCAGCCTGGTGTTTTCAATCGGGTGCTGATCGCACCCCAAACCGCCAGCAAACCGGGCAACAGGATCAAAGCCCAAATGAATTTTTCAAAATGCTGTTGCACCCAAGGAATATTGCCAAACACATAACCCAGCAAGCCAATCCCTATGACCCACAGCACTGCACCCACCACATTGAACAAAGTAAAACGGGCGCGGTCCATGTGCGCCACGCCTGCCACAAACGGTGCAAACGTGCGAATAAAGGGAAAGAATCGTGCAGCGATGATAGTGATACCGCCATACTTTTCATAAAACGCATGGGCTTGGTCATACGCTTTGCGGTTGAACCATCGGTAATTCCCGTCTAGCAACCGCTGACCGAAATATCGGCCAATCAAATAATTACACTGGTCACCCACAATCGCCGCGATCAGCATGAGCCCCAAAGCCAAGGGCAAATTCAAGAGCCCGGCGCCGCCCATGGCACCCACCACAAACAACAAGGAATCGCCGGGTAAAAACGGCATGACGACCACGCCGGTCTCGACAAACACGATCAAAAAAAGCACCAAGTACACCCATGCGCCATGCTCTTGCACTAACAGAGCCAAGTGGCGGTCAATGTGCACAATGAAATCTAACAGCAAGTTCAATATTTCCATGGGGGCTGATTATGGCCTGCACATGAGTGCACCTAGAATCGGGCGGTGAATTCTGTCCCCGCCACCTCCCCCCGCATCCGCGAATTGCCCGATGAACTCATCAGCCAGATTGCCGCTGGTGAAGTGGTGGAAAGGCCTGCGTCCGTGGTGCGTGAATTGGTTGACAACGCGCTAGATGCAGGTGCCACACAAGTGGTGGTGAGATTGGCCGAGGGCGGCGTGAGGCTCATCAGTGTGGAAGACAACGGTGGCGGCATGTCGCCGGCTGAGATGCCTTTGGCACTCAAGCGGCATGCGACCAGCAAGATCAGCAGCCTTCACGATTTGGAGTCAGTAGCCACCATGGGCTTCAGGGGCGAAGCGCTTGCCGCTATTGCTGCGGTGTCTGAACTCAGTCTGATGTCGCGCACCGCCTTGCAAGAACATGCCATGCAACTCGATGCTCGCAGCGGTGAACTCAAACCGGTAGCGCGGCACATCGGCACCACTATCGAGGTGAAGGAACTGTTTTTCAGTACCCCCGCGCGGCGAAAATTTTTAAAAACCACCGCCACCGAATTGGCCCACTGTTTGGAAACCCTCAAACGCCATGCACTGGCCAGACCGGATGTGGGCTTTGCGTTGTGGCACGACGGAAAAGTCATGGCCCAATGGCGTGCACAGTTGCATGACAACGGACTGGACCAACGCTTGGCCGATGTGTTGGGACGCGATTTCATTGAACAGTCGTTATGGATTGACCAACAGCACGGCAATGTGCGCGTGCGTGCGCGTGCCGGTGTGCCCGATGCTGCGCGTGCGCGTGCCGACCACCAATACGCCTATGTCAATGGCCGTTATGTCCGCGACAAAGTGCTGACCCATGCGGCGCGCAGCGCCTATGAAGACGTGTTGCACGGACAACGACAACCGGTGTATGCCTTGTACTTGGACATGGACCCACACGGTGTGGATGTGAATGTGCACCCCACCAAAATTGAAGTCCGTTTTCGCAACAGCCGGGAAGTGCACCAAGCCGTTCAGCATGCGCTGTCTTCGGTGCTGGCGGTGTCACGCGCCGGTCATGCCTTGGTTGAGCCGCAGGCAGTTGACGGTTCACAGCCCACCTCTGAGGCCCAAGACCGGCGCCAAGCCATTGCCAGTTTGCAGCACTTCGGACAAGCCATACCTGGCAATCTGCAAAGACCACTGCCTTGGCAAACCAGTACCGGTTCAGCGGTGAAAGATTTGGGGCAGTTATGGCAAAGCACCACACTTCACACACAAGAGCCAAGCAACAGCAGCACCGCATCCCCGTGGACAACGCGCCAATTGCCCGCTGGCGAATGGCCTTTGGGCAAAGCCTTGGCGCAATTACAAGGGGTTTACATATTGGCTGAAAACACCCAAGGCTTGGTGTTGGTAGACATGCATGCAGCGCACGAACGCATTGTGTATGAGCGACTCAAAGCGCAGTTAAGCGAGCATGCCTTGCAAACCCAAAACTTGCTGATACCCGCGACTTTCTCGGCCACCGCTGAAGAAATAGCCACTTGCGAAAGCCATGCGCAGGTGTTGTCTGCATTGGGGCTAGACATATCTTTGCTGGGGGCGCAGTCGCTGGCGGTCAGAAGTGTGCCTGCCTCTTTGGCCCAAGGGGATGCTGTGGCGCTGGCTCGCAGCGTCTTGGCAGAGCTGGCGTTACATGATGCTCACCATGTGCTGCAACGCGCTCGGGACGATGTGCTCGCCGCCATGGCTTGCCATGCTGCGGTGCGTGCCAACCGTCAACTGAGTTTGGAAGAAATGAACGCTTTGCTTCGCCAGATGGAAACCACAGACCGCGCGGACCAATGCAACCACGGCCGCCCGACCTGGCGGCAAATCAGCATGCGTGAACTTGACGCCTTGTTTTTACGGGGCCGCTGATGCACGCGAATCTGGTGATTTTGCTGTTGGCATTGGCCATCGGTTTGCAACCGGTATCGACCGATTTGTATTTGCCCGGTCTGCCTGGTTTGGCCAAAGATTTGAATGCCAGTGTGGCCATGGTGCAATACACCTTGACCGGTCTGTTGTTGGCCTTTGGTACCTCGCAATTGCTGTGGGGGCCGTTCTCTGACAAAGTGGGCAGGCGTCCCATCATGTTGGGTGGCTTGGCTTTTTATTCCATCGCCGCCGTAGGCTGTGTGCTGAGCACCAGCATCGAAACACTGGTGTTTTGGCGCATCGTGCAAGGGGCCGCCATGGGTGCGGTGATCACCAGTGCCAGAGCGGTGGTGCGCGATTTGTACGAACCCGCTAAAGGCGCACGCGTGATGTCCAAAGCCATGACCGGCTTGGGCTTGATGGCTTGCACCAGTCCCCCGTTGGGCGGTTTTTTAAGCCAGCATTGGGGCTGGCAAGTGGCGCTGATGTCGGTGGTGCTGTATGCCATTGCCACACTGGCTTTGGTGGCCTGGCGCTTTGATGAAACACTCACACAACCCAACCCACGCGCCCTGCACTTTCCCACCATGATGCGCATCTGGTGGCAAGTGTTGTCGCACCCGACCTTTCGCGCTTTTGCGTTGCTGTCGCTGGCGGCTTATGGCGCCTTGTTTGTGTACCTTGCTACCTCTGCGTTTGTGTTTATTCAGGTGCTGCAATTGAGTGGTTTGCAATTGGGCTGGATTTTGTCTTCCATGTCGCTGATGTACATCACGGGCACCATCATTTGTCGTTTTCTGCTGCGCAAAATAGGCATGCGTAAAACCATTGCTTTGGCCGGTGTCTCCAGCGCTTTCAGCGGCGCCATGCTGTGTTGGATGGTGTATGGCGGGTGGGCCAGTGCCCTCAGTTTGGTGCTGAGCATGTACCCCATGATCATTGCGCACGGCATTCACCAACCGATTGGGCAAAGCGGTGCCATCGGTCCGTTTCCACAATCGGCTGGAGCGGCTTCAGCCATGAATGGTTTTTTGATGATGTTGGCGGCTTTCGCTACCGGCGCATGGCTCAGCCACAGCATTGACGGCACGCTGTTTCCCTTGGCGCACGGCGTGGCGTTTTGGGGTTGCGTGCTGGCTTTGACCGCTTGGACTTTGGTGCAATGGCATGGTGAACCCGTCCAAGCCGACTGAATTTGCGCATGCGGCGCTTGCCTTGGTTGGGCCCACAGCCAGTGGCAAAACCGCGTTGGCATTGGCACTGGCCAGCCAAGTGCCACTGGAAATCATCAGCATGGATTCCGCGCTTGTTTACCAAGGCATGGACATCGGGACGGCCAAACCCTCGCCTGCAGAACTGCATGCCGTGCCCCACCATTTGATTGACATCAGGCCACCCACGCAGGCATACAGCGCCGCCGAATTTGCGCGAGACGCCACGCGCCTGATCGCAGACATTCGCGAACGAGGCAAACTGCCTTTGCTGGTTGGCGGCACCATGCTTTACCTGAAAGCCTTGGTCGAAGGCTTAGACGATTTGCCACTGTCGTCCCCCGAAGTGCGAGCAAGCATTCAAACGCAAGCAGCGCACATAGGCTGGCCCGGCATGCACGCCGAGTTGGCCTTGGTCGATCCCGTCACCGCCGCGCGTTTGCCGCCCCATGATTCACAACGCATTTCGCGGGCATTGGAAGTTTGGCGCATCAGCGGTCAACCCCTGTCTTCCTTTTTTGGTGCTTCTCGGGTGACGGGGCCGGCTATTGCATTGGTGTCTTTGGAACCGGTGGAGCGCAGTTGGTTGCACCAACGCATCGCGCAACGTTTTGACGACATGCTGCAACAAGGCTTGGTCAATGAAGTGCAAACTTTGCGAAAACGTAGTGACCTGCATGCCGAGTTGCCGTCCATGCGCTGTGTGGGTTACCGCCAATGCTGGGACATGCTCGAAACTTTGCAAGGCGCTCATCCCGCAGCCGCTGACCTACACCGTTTGCGCGAAACCGGCATCGCTGCGAGCCGACAACTGGCCAAACGGCAATTGACTTGGCTGCGCAGTATGCCGAGTCGCCATGTACTGGCCTGCGACCAGCCCGACCTGAACACGTCATGGCAACAACTGCTACGCAGTTTGTCGGTGTGTTGAAGCGCTGAAATATTCATCCCACATGCTGCCCGTGCTGTTTGAAGATGAACATTTGCTGGTGCTGAATAAACCGGCGGGTGTGTTGAGCGTGCCGGGGCGCGGCCCTGACAAACAAGATTGCGTGTTGAGCCGTTTACACAGACATCACACTGATGCTTTGGTGGTTCATCGCTTGGACATGGCGACATCAGGGTTGATGGTGTTCGCCCTGCACGCAGACAGCCAACGCGCCTTGGGCATGATGTTTGCCGCGCGCGAGGTCAAAAAAATGTATGTTGCTTGGGTCCAAGGCAGATTGCCTGAGAGTGACACGTGGCAAACCATCGACCAACCCCTGATGGCTGACTGGCCCAACCGCCCCTTGCAAAAAGTAGA
>CAMDSU010000124.1 GCA_945907335.1 Bordetella parapertussis
TGACTGTGCTTGCTGGCTTCATAGAAACATTGCAAACACTGCCTCTGTCAAATGAAGAGCAAGAAAAATATTTAAACTTGATGGCTAATCAGGCATTTAGATTGAAATCACTCGTCGATGATTTGCTTGTTCTGTCCAGAATTGAAGGAAGGCATTTGCCTGGTCATCATGAATGGGTCTCCATCAAGAAAATCCTCGTGCAAATAGAGGAAGAGGCTGTTGGTTTGTCTGTCAAATTACATCCTTTGATGCATGACCGTCAGCGCTTAGTCTTTCAGTTAACTGATCATGATGCAGGAATGGAAATTTCTGGTTCATCCTCTGAGTTGATGAGTGCCTTTTCAAATTTAATCAGCAACGCAATTCGTTATACGCCTGCGGGTGGCACTATCAATGTGCATTGGAAAACCACTGATGCAGGTGGCGTATTTTGCGTCACTGATTCCGGCCCGGGTATAGCCCCTGAACACTTTGCCCGACTGTCCGAGCGTTTCTACAGGATTGACCGCAGCCGGTCAAGAGACACGGGGGGAACGGGTCTGGGCTTAGCCATTGTGAAGCATGTGATTCAACGGCATGAGGGCGTGATGGAGATAGAAAGCAAAATCAATGTGGGCTCTAAATTTTCACTGCTGTTCCCAACGCACAGGTTACGCATGGCCAATAAGAAAGCTCATACCGAGATCGAGTCTATCAGCGGTATTTAGGATCCTTTAAAACACGCGCAATCAATAGCAATAATCCTGCACATACCAATCCCAGAGCCACCACACTCATTAGCCAAAACGCTGCAGGAGATTGGGTTGCACTGAAGCTACCAATGCCTTCATATGCCAAAAGATAACCACCGCTTAACCCTATTCCCCAAAGCATTGAACCGTATACCAGCATCGGTAAAAAAGTAACTTTGAAGCTTCGTAATACAAAAAAGCATAAAGTTTGCAGTGCATCTCCTATGTGGTAGAAACCAACCAAGAAAAGTAATTGGGCAGAAATTTTTGCAACTTCATCATCTTTTGCATAGACCATCGCAATCTCTTCGGAAAAGGTAAACAGAAGACCTGCCATAAATAGCGCCTCAACTGCAATCAATTGAAAACCGATGACCAGCACTGAGCGCATATTTTGATAATTTGCCGCACCAATCCAATAACTTAGTCGAGCACTGATGGCGATTGAGAAGGACAACGGAATCATGTAGAGCAGTGCAGTCATATTGGCTGCAATTTGGTGACTGGCTGTGGCCATGGTTCCTTGCCGGGCAATAAACAAGGCCATCAGAGTGAAAGAGGTCACTTCAACCAAAACACTTAGACCATTGGGTATACCTAACTTGGCCATCTGTTTGATTTTTTCGCCATCAGGTTTAGCCATGGGTTTCCAGATATCAAATCGATCGTAGATCTCGCTTTTCCAAAGAAGAGCCAAAGCAATCATGCACATCACATAACTTACGATGACGGTGGCTAAGGCACAGCCAGCAATGCCCATTCCATTGGTGTCATTGGTACCAAAGGTAAGCACAATTGACAAAGGGATTTTGCAAAGCAAGGCAGCTATTTGAATCCAAGTAACGAGTCTGGGTTTGCCTATGCTTTGATTCAATGAACTGTAGAGTCTGAAAAATAATGCGGCGGGCAAAGCTGCCGCCAAGATACCCAAATATGACTGCGCATCTGACTGAACGGAGACAGGTACTTGTGTTGACTGCATTAAAAAATAAGGCGATAGCAATACCATGGCGCCAACCACTGACAATATCACCCAAACATATAGAGATTGCCTTAGCAATTCGCCAACTTCAGAAAACCTCTTGCCACCATACAGTTCGGCAAACATAGGCAGCAATGCTTGTATAACGCCGATCAGTGTCACGTAAACAGTCACATAAATGGCAGAACTGACAGATAAAACCGCAAGTGCCTGCGGATCATATCGGCCAGCGATGATGGTGTCCGTGACCCCAAATGCGACAACTGCGAGTTGACCCACTAGGACTGTTCCCGCATGTTTAAGAATGGTTTTTCTTTCAGTCATTCTGGGAAGATTCGATGCGTTGATAGATTTGTACGGTGTCATTCTTGTCGCCGGGACGCTGAATAGTTTTTATGAAATGCCACTTGTCCGAGTCAATTGACAAAAGGCTTGAGTCGTATGAAAGGGGTTTTTTAAGCAGCCATTTGCATGGGGTCTCATTTCGCATGGGCTCGAAAGTGAGATTGCTGTGGAACGAGAATCCAGCAATTTGGTGGCGATCCATTTTTGAAAATGCCACACATTTCTCGTTACCAATAACTTGTGTTAATTGCATGGTCCATGCTTTGTAGCTCATGGCATGGTCTAAAAAGGGTAGCCAAAGAGTCATCAAAAGAACCCAGCAAAGCACAGCGCCGGTAGCGGGCAATACCAGGCTCTTCCAAATGGCGGAAGGGTGACGTCCAACACGCCACGTGATGATTTTGAGCCAAATCAAACTGACAGTGATCGCAATAATCATCGCAAGTAAGTTGAATTCGTAAACATAACCAGGCACAAGCCTATAAACATTACTCGCTGGTTGGGCAGGAATACCAGTTTCTAGCGACAGCCACACACCCCAAATTGCTATTGCGCAAGTTGTAAAAAAAATCAAAGTAAACCAATCTACCAGTGCAGCTACTGAGCGCCGTAGTGTTGGCAATGAAAATGCAGCCAGAGTGGCAATACTCGGCAAAACAAGTAGCAGTGTTCTGTCCGGATTTGAGGTCGAGACACTTGCCAGTAAAGTGATTCCAAAAAAGAATACAGGCAGCGTGAGGTGCTGGGTCCAAAGTTGATGGCGCCAGTGGCCTCGCCATTTCCACAACGTCCAAGCTGCCAGCGGCCATGCAGGCCATAAGAACCAAAGCATGAGTTCAATGTTTTCTTTGAATTTCCCTTTAAATTCAAATAAATTTACAACACGCCACTTCCAAAGATCGAGATAAACACTCAGACAAATCATAGCGGCCATGACGCCGATCAAGGTCCAGATATGCCATTTAAAGGCTTGAGGGTTTCTCTGCCACATCAAACATACGCCGGCAAGCAGCAGCATTGCCAAGGTTGGGGCACCACTCAGTGTCAGCAATAGCGAGCTTAGACATATGCCTACCAAGCCTTTGCCTGGGTGAAAATGCATGTAAGCAGCACCTGCAAACAAAACACAAACCAATTGAAGCTGAAAGGCCATGGGCGTGATTTCATGGCTAGGTACGGCTAATCCTAAGCAAGCAATGTAAGCGAGCAATCCGCCGTCTGCGATGGCTCTTGCGTAATCTTTGGGATTCGCCTCTCCGCCAAAAGCAAATGCAACAGGTTGTGCATGTGGATTTCTGGCCAAGAAATAAATACCTTGCCATAAACAAAACATGCCCAATAAACTGAACATTGAATAGGTCAGACGTGCTGCCAAATCGGGGGCTAAACCACTCAATGATTGAATAGCAAGCATGCCCACCCAGTAGGGAACCAAAGCATCTAACTCTGGTGGTATGCCCGCTAATTGCAAATGGAAAATATCACTTTGACCTTGAACCAGGCTGACCATGTAGCCCAGCGATGTCAAGTCCATGCTTTTCCAGGGACCGCGATCAAATGAACCTATGAACACATAAACAACACACAGCAATACCAACCAATACCTGGGCATGCGTCGCACAGCAAGGTTTGAGATGATGGCTGGCGAGGGTGTTTTCATTGGCCTTTGGCGTTAGGGAAATCGGATCTTCAGAAATAAAAAAAGCAGCTGAAAAAGCTGCTTTTTGAGAGACAGAGTGAAATTACTTGGCGGCTGTCTTGCCATATTTGTTACGGAATCTCTCAACACGTCCACCCATGGTGTCCACTGATTTTTGAGTGCCGGTATAGAAAGGATGTGATTCGCTAGAGGTGTCCAACTTGTAAAGTGGCAGTTCGCGTCCGTCTTCCATTTTGATGGTTTCTTTTGTATTGGCACATGTGCGTGTGACAAATTTGAAGCCATTTGACAAATCAACGAAACAAACGTCGCGATATTCGGGGTGAATGCCTGCTTTCATGGTAATTCCTAATCAATTCGAGAGCCACAAGAGCCAATCTCTTGCACTTATCGTAAGCCTTCTATTATGCCTTAAGTTCTTAGCCGCCTCTTCTCATCATGTCAAAGAAGTCAACGTTTGTCTTGGTGGCTTTCATATTTTTGAGCATCAACTCCATGGATTCAATTTCATCCAGGTTATAAATAAATTGTCTTAGTATTCTGGACTTTTGAAGTATTTCAGGACTTAAAAGCAATTCTTCCCGCCTTGTGCCGCTTCGGTTGAGTTGGATGGCAGGGAACACGCGTTTTTCATACAAACGGCGATCTAAGTGGATTTCGCAATTCCCAGTACCTTTGAATTCTTCAAAGATCACTTCGTCCATACGACTGCCAGTATCGATCAAAGCTGTTGCAATGATGGTCAATGAGCCGCCTTCTTCAACTTTGCGAGCAGCTCCGAAAAAACGTTTTGGCCGCTGTAATGCATTTGAATCAACGCCGCCGGTGAGCACTTTGCCGGAGCTTGGTACAACATTGTTGTAAGCACGTGCCAAACGGGTAATGGAGTCAAGCAATATGACAACATCTTTTTTGAGTTCAACCAAACGCTTCGCCCGCTCAATCACCATTTCTGCCACGTGAACATGCCGTGCTGCAGGTTCGTCAAAGGTGGATGCAATCACTTCCCCTTTGACACTGCGTTGCATTTCAGTCACTTCTTCTGGGCGTTCATCAACCAATAAAACCATGACGTGGCTATCAGGGTAGTTTGCAGAAATGGCATGCGCAATATGTTGCATCATGACAGTTTTGCCGCTTTTGGGAGGCGCCACCAGTAATGCGCGTTGGCCCTTACCGATAGGCGCAATGATGTCAATGATTCGGCCAGTGATGTTTTCTTCCCCCTTGATGTCACGCTCGAGACGCATTTGCTCTTTGGGAAACAGCGGCGTCAAGTTTTCGAACATGACCTTGTGCTTGTTGTTTTCGGGCAGGTCGCCATTGACTTGGTCTAATTTTGTAAGTGCAAAGTAACGCTCACCATCTTTTGGAATACGTACCTCGCCTTCGATCATGTCGCCGGTGTGTAAGTTGAAACGTCGAACTTGGCTGGGGCTGATGTAGATGTCGTCTGTGCTGGCGGTGTAGCTGGTATCGGGGCTTCTTAAAAAACCAAAACCATCAGGCAAAATTTCCAACACGCCATCTGCAAATACCTGTTCCCCAGCACGCGCCCGTTTTTTAATGATCGCAAACATTAACTCTTGTTTGCGCATACGCCCGGTATTCTCAATTTCAAGTTCTTCAGCTTGTTTCAATACTTCAGACACGTGAAGAGCTTTGAGTTCGTTCAGATGCATAGGGGTACTCCTTGAGGAGTTCGGTCTTTAAGAGGGGGATATGCAGACAGAGAGCCTGCTGTGAGAGGCCGTAGGCGCAGAAAAGAAATCAGCGATAAGCCATAAAACTAATTATGACACGAAAAAAATGGATGAAATAGATTGAATCAAGCCAGTTGTTGTTGAATGAACTCATTGAGTTGGGCCTTGCTTACGGCGCCGACTTTGGTGGCCGCTAATTGACCATCTTTGAAGAGCATCAAAGTGGGAATGCCGCGGATGCCAAATTTGGCGGGAATATCTCTGTTTTCATCGACATTCATCTTGGCAATATGCAACTTGCCTTTGTAAGTGTCAGCTGCTTCGTCTAAAACGGGTGCAATCATTTTGCAAGGTCCGCACCATTCAGCCCAAAAATCTACAAGCACGGTGTCTTTGGATTCAATGACGACAGACTCAAAATTGCTGTCGGTAATGTGTTGGATAAGTTG
>CAMDSU010000125.1 GCA_945907335.1 Bordetella parapertussis
TGGGTGATGCGCGCTTGCTGCGCATCGCCGAACCGGTGACTGCGTTTGATACGCCCGCGTTGCATGCGCTTGTTGCAGACATGCGCGACACCATGGCGGCGGTGAACGGCGCGGGATTGGCAGCACCGCAAATTGGTGTGAATTTGCAAGTGGTGATTTTTGGCGGCACACGCGTCAACCCGCGTTACCCCGATCGGCCACTGGTGCCGCAAACCGTGTTGATCAATCCGGTGATCACGCCCATCGGCGCAGACGAAGAACAGGACTGGGAAGGGTGTTTATCAGTGCCCGGCTTGCGCGGCATGGTGCCCAGATGGGCGCATATTCATTACCAAGGGTTTGATGAAATGGGCCGCCGCATCGACCGCACGGTAGATGGTTTTCATGCGCGCGTGGTGCAACACGAATGCGACCACTTGATCGGCAAGCTGTACCCGATGCGGGTGCGGGACTTCACACAGTTCGGCTACACCGAGGTGTTGTTTCCGCAGATCGGGGAGGTGGAGGATGATTGAGTTAATTGGAACCTGACCCCAATTAACCAATTAAACAATTAACGCTGAAACCTGTTGACTGGCATGCCTGAGCTCTGTCTTCTCTGCATCTCCAAGCGCTCAAACATATTCAACATGGATTCAATGCGCGGTGGTTTAGGCAACGTCATTTCCATCGCAGCCTCAGCGCTGAGTTGACACTGCTCCACCAGATACGCAATGCCTGCCAGCGGCAGGGGTTGTTGGCGCTGTACGCTCACCCAACGTGATTGCAACCAAGCGCGTGCCAGCAGCCACAGCTTGCGCTTGCCGCTGACCACGCTGCGTTGGTGCACCGGGTCCATGCCGCTGCGGCGCAGTTGGTGACCGATCTCGGCATAAATCAAATTGGCAGACATGATGGCCGAGCGGCAGTCGCGCGGCAAATGCGCAATGCCTGCGACCGATTGTTTGTACAAGCTGTCTGCCTCTTGCAGCACGCGTTCGACCACGCGTTGCAGCGCAGGGGTACACGCGGGAGACAGCAACCATTCGTCGGGGTTGATGCCTTCTTCGCGCATCCATTGCAGCGGTAAATACACACGGCCAATGCGTGCGTCTTCACCGACATCCCGCGCGATATTGGTCAGTTGCATGGCAACACCGAGTTCACACGCACGCGCCAAGGTAACCGCTTGTTGCGGGCCCATGATCCAGCACATCATGGCGCCCACGCTGCCCGCGACCCGCGCAGCGTAGCCATGCAAATCTTCCATGGTCTCGTAACGTCGCTCGTGGCCGTCCCAAGCGAAACCATCCAGCAAGGCATCCAACAAATGGCGGGGCAGGGCGTGGCGTTGCACCACGACGGACAAGGCGCGGTCTTCGACGGTGTTCTCAGGTTGCCCGGCGTAAATACGGTCCAGCCTGTGGTGCAGCACTTTCAAACTGCGTTCGATGGAGTCGCCCAAATCCACCATGTCGTCGGCCACGCGGCAAAACGCATACAAGGCAATGGCGGCATCGCGAATGCGCTTGGGCAATAAACGGCTGGCCGCGAAAAAAGTTTTAGAGCCGCCGCGCATCATCTCGACGCAAGCAGCCAGATCGTGATCGGCTTGGTCAGTAAACGGCAAGGGCATGGGGCACCACCTGTTCGAGCATTTTGGCCGACATCAACACACTGGGAACACCGGCGCCAGGTTGCGTGCCTGCGCCCACGAGAAAAAGGTTTTGAATATCTTCGCTGCGGTTGTGCGGCCGAAACCACGCGCTTTGCGTGATGACGGGTTCAAGTCCGAAGCCCGCACCTTTGAACGACCACAAGCGGTCTTGAAAATCTTGCGGCGTGCTCACTTTGGATGTCACGATGTGTTGTTTCAAACCGGGCAGCACGCTGTCTTGCAAGGCCGTGGCGATGGCATCACGGTATTGCTCGGTGATGGCCGGCCAGTCGGTGCCGCTGCTCAGGTTGGGTACCACGGAGAGCGCGTAAAACGTGTCGCATCCATGGGGCGCCAGCGACGGGTCGGTGGCAGTAGGCCGGTACAGGTACAAGCTGAAATCTTTGGACAGCGTGTGATTTTTGAAAATATCTTGCAACAAACCTTTGTAGCGCGGGCCCAGCACCATCATGTGGTGCGGCACGTCTTTGAATTGCTTGTCAGTGCCGAAATACCAGACAAATAATCCTGATGAATAGTTGCCTTTTTCAATGCGGCGGTTGCTCCAACTGGGGCGGTATTTTTCTTCGATCAGGTATTTGTAAGTCCATGCGGCATCTGCGTTGCTGACCACGATGTCTGCGCCTATCAATTCGCCATTTTCCAATTCGACCGCAACAGCCTTGCCGTCTTTCACGCGAATTTGGGTGACGGGCGCGTTGTAGCGAATAGGCACTCTGCGGTCTTTGAGCAATTCCACCAAGGCATTGACAATGGCGCCTGTGCCACCCATGGCCGAGTGAACGCCCCAGCGTTGCTCCAGTATGTGTATCAGCGAATACACGCAGGTGACTGAAAAAGGATTGCCACCAATGAGCAGCGGATGAAAGCTCATGACGATGCGCAGTTTGGGGTGCTTGAGGTATCGCGCCACCATGCTGTGTATGGAGCGCCAGGCTTTCATGCGCACCAAATTCGGCAAGGCTTTGATGACGTCGCCGATGGTTTCAAACGGCACAGATCCCAGTTCCACAAACCCCAATTCGTAGCAACGCGCAGACGCCTTCATCAGGTCTTTGAAGCCCTGCACATCTGAGGGGCTGATGGCTTCAATTTGTGCCAGCATGGCGGCTTCGTCGTTGCTGTAATCGAAGTGCGTGCCATCGTCAAAACGGATGCGGTAGAAAGGCGACATGGGACGCAAATCGACATAGTCCTCCATGCGTTGACCGCACAGCGTGAACAACTCTTCGAGCAAATGAGGCAGGGTGATGATGGTCGGGCCCGCATCGAAAGTGAAGCCATCTTGTTTGTGCACATAAGCGCGTCCACCGGGTGCGTCGAGTTTTTCCAACACCTGAACTTGGTAGCCCATCACGCTCAAGCGAATGGCCGCGGCCAAGCCGCCAAAGCCACTGCCAATGACTACTGCGCGGGGCGAATGGCGCGCCGGGGTTTCGCCGGGGGCGCGTTCGGTTTGTGTGCGAAATGCATTCATGCGGGGTCTGCTTGGTTGGCTGCATTGACCGGTACTCTGACCGGCGCAGGGGTGTCTATCAATGGTGTGCGTGTCGTGGCATACGGGCTGCGCTTCATGGCCCAACCCCACAAGCGTTGCAGCGGCAGTGCAAACACCATCAACACATGTTCAATGATGGCCAAGCCCAGCAGCGACGACAACAACACCCAACCGGTGTTGATGATCACCGCGCCGGTGAGCAATTCCCAGACCATCCACGACCAGACCACCACCGACAGGGCCATGGTGAAAAAGAAGAATGGGCTGACGCGGCCACTTTTGAAATAGCTGCCGATATAGCGCAGGTGCACCGGCAAATACTGTTCGCCCACTTGCGGCACACCAAAAAACAAATTGAGTTTGGCGCTCAAGCGCATGCACCACAGCAAAGCAAAGGTACACAAGGCGACATGGTTGGGTTGGCCTTGTTGCAAAGCGAGCAACACGCCAAAGTTAAACAGCAAGGCCACCTCGTGGTAGAGCAGCGCCATGACAGATTGGCCAAAGCGTTTGTTCAGGCCCAGGCCGGGGTCTAAGGGCGTGCGACGCGGCCCGGCCAACCATCCCGTGAGAAAGGCCATCTCATGCCAACTCCACATGGCGATCACGCTGACAAAGCCGATATAGGCATTGGTCACGGAATGCGAACGCATGCTGAGTGAAGCGGTCCATAAGCTCAAGCCCAGCAAAAAGCTGAGACAAAACATGCTCCAACGAAATGTGGAGGTCGGCAGACGCACCAACCACAAAATGGCGCCCGTGCCTAACCACCAGCAAAACACCGCAAACAAGCTGGCGCCAAGCGTGGTGGTGAAAAAATCAGTCATTCAAACAATCCATCACCAAGTGGGTTGCATGCGGATATCCGCAGGCAATTCGTTTTTCTTGACCGGCAACAGATACAGCTTGCCGAAGGTATACGCCGCTTGCACAGCGGTGATGGCGCGGCCGGCCAAGCCGATCAAGCCACCGCGTTCTTTGGCCTTGGCGTTTGCGATGGACAGTTCAACCAGTCGTGTCATGCAAGCGCGGAATGTGGGATGGTCGATATCGACTTCTATGGGGAACACCTGGCGTGCAATGTCCGAGGTGATGCGAAACACTTCATAGTCGTAGTTGGTGGACTCAAAGCCCATGGCTTCGTGCAATAACGGACGGGTATGGTCGCGTACATACATGGTGGCATACACCGCCAGAATGAAAAATCGGATCCACAGCAAGTTGACACCGCGCAGCAAATCGGGGTTGGCCCGCATGATCAGTGCAAACGATTCGCCGTGGCGAAATTCGTCGTTGCACCAGCGTTCAAACCAACGGAAGATGGGGTGAAAGCGTTTGTCCGGGTGCTTTTCCAGCTGACGGTAAATGGTGATGTAACGCGCATAGCCGATTTTTTCCGACAAGTAGGTGGCGTAAAAAATGAATTTGGGTTTGAAGAAAGTGTAGGACTTGGTGCGCTTGAGTTGGCCCAGGTCAATGCCCAAATCAAAGTCGCGCAAGGACTGGTTGATGAAGCCGGCATGGCGGGATTCGTCACGCGCCATGAAGGTCATCAGTTGTTTGATGTCGGGGTTTTTCACATGCTTGCGCACTTCGTTGTACAAAATACAACCGGAGAATTCGGAGGTCAGTGAGCTGATGAGAAAGTCTAAAAATTCTTGACGCATCTCGGGGGACAACTGCGGCATGAGTTCGCGCACTTCATCGGCGAAAGCGGCATCACGCTGAAAATGGTCGTGGTTGTTGTCGCCTTCGTACTCTTTCATCATGATGTCCCACTCGGCGCGCACCGATTCGATATTCAACTTGTCCATTGCGTCGAAATCGGTGGTGTAAAAGCGCGGGCTGAGCACGGTGTTGCGCACGGCTTTGGCATTGGCATCGGCGGCGTTTTCAACCGTGCCGATCAGCAATTCAACATGGTCAAAGTCAAGGGCGGCAGCTTGGGTCATGGCTTACTCCTGGATAGTATTCTGAAAAGATGTGGCGTGAATATGCAAGCGGGCAAACGATGACATATTGGTCGGGCCGAAGGATTCAAGGTCGATGCGCACGCCGGTAGCCGGGTCGTTCAGTGTCAGGCGACCATCGGTGCGGCCGATGAGGTCAAACGCAGGGCCGGAGCCAATGCCACGGCGCATGCGTTCGCGCGACAAAGTGCGCAGCGTGCCGCGCACAAACCCTTGCTCGCCTTGGTAGCGGGCGATTTCCATTTGGTTATTGGCGTCCAGCACAGCAATGTCACCGTTCGGGCGGTCTTCAAAACGCAGTGTCAATTGCCAACTGACGGCGGCATCGTCTTGCGGTGCCACCATGCCTTGGCCGCGCAACAACGCCACCACCAACAGCACGCTGCTGAGAAAGCCGACAAAGATCCAACCGGTGAGACCGTGTTGTCCGGGCAGGTTTTGGTTGGAGATGGATTGGCTCATGCGGTTACCGCCTGTGTGCTGCGATGGTTCACAGGGAGCGATGGTTGTTCATCGATGATGTCGCCCAACATGACGGGCACGCTGGGATTGGCTTCGCGCCAGGCTTGCACCAGGCGCTCGCCCACGCGCACCGCATCGGGTATGAGGCGCAAGCAAGGCTCGGGGTTTTTCAGCGCCCAAGGTTTGGCAT
>CAMDSU010000126.1 GCA_945907335.1 Bordetella parapertussis
CTGGCCAAAACCGATTTGTTGACAGATATGGTGGGCGAATTCCCCGAGTTGCAGGGCGTCATGGGGCGCTATTACGCCATGAATGATGGCGAGGATCCGTTGGTGAGTGAAGCCATTGCCGACCATTACCGACCCAGATTTGCAGGCGATGAATTGCCGCGCAACGATGTGGGCTTGGTCGTCGCCATGGCCGACAAGTTGGAAACATTGGTGGGCATGTTTGGCATTGGCAATTTGCCCACTGGGGACCGCGACCCGTTTGCTTTGCGCCGCCATGCGTTGGGCGTGACTCGCATGTTGCTTGACAAAAGATTAGCGGTCAGTGTGCGCAGTTTGCTCGAATGCGCGGCGGCAGTATTTCCTGCACAAGTATCAGCTGACCTTGATATCAACAAACTGGAGTCTTTCTTTCAAGAGCGTCTCATCAACCTGCTGGAAGCAGAAGGCAAACCCGTCACCCACATCATGGCAGTGCTTGCGGTGGACACCGCAGAGGGCTGGAGTCAGATCAAGTCACGCTTGGATGCGGTTGCTGAGTTTGCAAATTTGCCGCAAAGCCAAGCGCTGGCGGCCGCCAACAAACGCATCTCTAATATTTTGAAAAAAATCGATCAACCCATTTCCGCAGAAGTGGACACAAGCCTGTTGATAGAACCTGCAGAGCAGCAATTGCATCAACAAATGCAACGGATTACACCGTTGGCACATGATTGTTTGACATCGAGAGATTACACCGGCTACTTGAAAATATTGGCGGGATTGCGCGATGCGGTTGATCTTTTCTTTAACGATGTCATGGTCAATGCCGAAGACGAGAAGATTCGGCACAACCGCTGGGCCTTGCTCAAACAATTGCAAACACACATGAACCAAGTCGCGGACATTTCGCGTCTGGCGCAATAACAAGCTATGCACACCAAGCTCATCATTCTGGACCGCGACGGCACCATCAATCGCGACAGTGACGACTACATCAAATCGCCCGACGAATGGTTACCACTGCCAGGTTCGATTGAAGCCATTGCTCGTTTGTGTCAAGCGGGTTGGCATATCGCTATTGCCAGCAACCAGTCTGGTTTAGGACGTGGCTTGTTTGATTTGGCCACCCTCAACCTCATGCACGACAAAATGAATAAATTGCTCGCTGTTGCTGGCGGTCGTGTGGATGCTATTTTCTTTTGTCCGCACTTGCCGCAAGACAACTGCCAATGCAGAAAACCCTTGCCCGGATTGTTCGAGCAAATCGGTGAGCGCTTCGGCGTGGCTTTAGACCAGGTGCATGCGGTGGGCGATACCTTGCGCGATGCACAAGCTGCAGCCTTGGTTGGCTGCCAAACCCATTTGGTATGCACCGGCAAAAGCGAGGGCTACCGTGGAACGACGCCGCCCGAACACTTCCCGCCAAACACCTTGGTGCACGACAACCTGTCTGCGTTTGCTGATTGGGTGCTGACGCTTGGTGAAACAGTTGTGCGCACACCCTCAAAAAGCGAGTTAAGTTAATGGCATTTTTGCGATCAGTGCTGCATATGTTGTGGATGCTGGTGACAGTCGTGCCAGTGGCGCTGGTGTTGCTGACTGCGGCAGCAATGCGCCTGAATGGACATCGTCTCTATCGCATTGCAGTTTTTTGGTTAAGCCTTGCTGTGCACGGCGCACGTTTTATATTGGGCATCAGCTATCAGATCAAAGGCCAAGAAAATTTGCCTCCCTTGAACCAAGCTTGTATTTTGTTGGTCAAGCACCAATCCACCTATGAAACATTTTTGATGCCTGTCATCATGCCCAAAGATTTGGCCTATGTGTTCAAGCGCGAATTGCTGTATGTGCCTTTTTTTGGTTGGGCCATCGGTCAGTTAGACATGGTTCATATTGACCGGCAGCAAAAGTCACAATCGTTTCAAAAGGTGGTTCAACAAGGCAAGGATTTATTGCGTAAAGGCATCTGGGTCATCATGTTTCCTGAGGGCACGCGCATCGCCCGAGGGCAGGCGGGACAGTACAAATCGGGTGGCGCCAGACTGGCGATTGAAACAGGTGTCCCGGTGATCCCGGTGGCAGTCAATTCAGCGGTATGTTGGCCGCGCAAAGCATTTGTCAAGCACCCTGGTGTCGTCACCGTGTCTATTGGACCTGCCATTTCCAGCGAGGGCCGCCAAGCGGATACCTTGATGGCGGAGGTGTCCCAATGGATCGAAGCAGAAATGCGACTGTTGGATCCCGCGGCGTATCCGACAACACCCGCAGGTACATGAAATCCTTTGTGCAACTTGCACTTGATTGGTGGGAGCCACCCGCCCAACCACCGCGCATCAGCGAGCCAGTTTCCACCCACACACTCACGCAACACGCGCAAATGCGCTTGGCCACTGAGACGGCACATTTTCATCATCCGCGCGCCAACCGGTTTATTCGTTTGGGGGTGGGCAGTGCGGATTACCGCCTCACCCGCAGTCGCCGTAAAACCATTGGCATGTCAGTCGGTCCAGAAGGTTTGGATGTGCGGGCGCCGCGCTGGGTCAGCGTGGGCGCCATCGAACAGGCTTTGCATGAAAAAGCCACTTGGATACTGCGTAAATTGCAAGAGATGCAAGAGCGGCAAACGCATATGCAGTCGACCGTCATTGAATGGCGAGATGGTATTTGTTTGCCTTATTTGGGCGAGACAGTTCGGCTTCATTTAGATGCCGCGCATTTTTTCAGCGAAACCGGCGCCTGCCTTGAAGACATATCGTCAGACGCTGATGCGCAAGTCACAAGATTGCTCAAAGTATCGGTTGCCCAAAACGCCAGTCCATCACAAATCCGCGATGCAGTCCAAGCTTGGCTAATGGGTCAGGCCAAACAGTTGTTCACCCGCCGACTGAACCATTTCGCGCCTGTATTAGGGGTGCAATGGCGCAAGCTGTCACTCAGCAATGCCAGTACACGCTGGGGCAGCGCTGGCTCAGACGGCAGCATTCGATTGAATTGGCGGCTGGTGCATTTCAAGCCGGAAATCATTGATTACGTGGTGGTGCACGAGCTCAGCCATTTGCGGGTGATGGACCACAGCCCCTTGTTTTGGGAAACCGTTCGCAACGTGGTGCCGGACTACGCCAGTCGCCGCGCACAACTCAAGGACGAGACATTGCCGCAGTGGGCGTGAAGCGGTAGATGCCGTCAACTGTCAAGCTTCTGCGCAATTCACCGCCAAACCACAGGTAATGCAAATGCGCCAGCGATTCGCCCATGGCAAAGGTGGTTTGGTGCGGGTCAAGTTGGCGTTTAAACAAAACAGCCATGGCATCCATGGCGGTCATGCCATCGTCGGTGCAGGCCTCGCGCAAGTCGTGCAGTCGGTCTTGGTGGTGCTGCAACAACTGGCCAATGCGTTGGTGCAGGCCTGTGAACGGTTTGCCATGCGAGGGGAGCACCAAGCAATCGGCGGGCAAGTCGGCGTAGCGGGACAGTGACTGCATGAACAAACGCAGCGGGTCTGCTTGAGGTTCGGTGTCATACACGCTGATATTGCTAGAAATACGTGGCAGCACCATGTCGCCACTGATCAACACATTCAACGCGGGGCAATGCAGCGCCATGTGTTCTGGGGCGTGGCCATAGCCACTGATGCAGTGCCACGCATGCTCGCCAATTTGCAGCACCAACCCATCTGTCAAGCGAACAAATTGCGAGGGCAAGGCCGGCACCATGTGAACAAATTGCAAACTGCGGTCAGTAAGCGCTGCCAATACCTGCGGGTCTTGCAAGCCATGCGAGCGAAAAAAAGTTTGCGCTTGGTTACCTTCTTCAGGCGGTTGATGGGTAATCAATGTACGGGCCGTGTGGTAATCGGTGGCGCTGATATAGAGGGGTACGTTCCAGTGCTGGCACAGCCAATGGGCCAGACCCAAGTGGTCAGGGTGTAAATGTGTGGCCAGCACCCGTAGCACCGGCAAGCCCATCAGGCTTGAATCAAACACTTGCGACCATTGCGCGCGGGCTTGGGGGTTGTCCAAACAGCAATCGACAATGCACCAACCGTCAACACCGTCCATGTGGTCGCGAATCAACCAAAGGTTGATATGGTCCAAGGCAAACGGAAGCGCCATTCGAAGCCACTGAACACCGGGGGCAACCGGCAGATGAGAGCCGGGGGCTGGCAATGCATCTCCGAGCGGATAAAGCAATTCTTTTTCATGCAAATTCATAACAGGGTATTTTGCTTGATAATTGACGTTTACGTAAACGTTAACCAGTTTGTAATGTCTTTATGGCGACCCAATTCACCATCCGCGACCTGGCCAGAGAATTTGACCTGACCACCCGTGCCATTCGTTTTTACGAAGACATGGGCTTGTTGCGCCCAGAACGGCACGGCCCGGGCGGCAGAAACCGCATTTACAGCGCCAGAGAACGGGCCAGGTTGCGCTTAACCTTGCGCGCCAAGCGTTTAGGTTTGTCGCTGATGGAGGCCAAAGACATCATCGACATGTACGACAGCCCGCGCGATACAGTTCCTCAGTTAGAGAAATTCATCACCGTGCTGGCTGAACACCGCCAACAATTGGAAAATCAGATGCGCGAAATCCAAGCCAATCTGGATGAAGTCAAACAACACGAAAAAGAAGCCAAACAATTGATGGCCAAATACCGACGCATCGCCAACGACTGACCTATGACCACACAACTCAACACCTTGTTTGAAAATAACCGATCGTGGGCTGACCGCATGAGCCGCGAGCGCCCCGGGTTTTTTGAAAAACTGGCGCGCCAGCAGTCGCCCAAATATTTGTGGATCGGCTGCTCAGACAGTCGAGTGCCTGCGAATGAAATCATCGGATTAGACCCCGGCGAGGTGTTCGTGCATCGCAACGTGGCCAATTTGGTGGTGCACTCCGATTTAAACGCGCTGTCGGTGATTCAGTTTGCTGTCGAGCACTTAAAGGTAGAGCACATCATGGTGGTTGGTCACTATGGGTGCGGCGGTGTGATGGCAGCCGCGCGCGGCATGCGCATTGGCTTGGCCGACAACTGGTTGCGCCATGTGCAGGATGTGCATTTGCGGCATCGCCAACGCTTGAACCACTTGGAGCAGTCCGAATTAGAAAACGTATTGTGTGAAATGAATGTGATTGAGCAAGTCGGCAACGTGGCTTTGTCCAATGTCATGCAAGATGCGTGGGCACGCGGCCAAAAACTCAGCGTCCATGGCTGGGTGTATGGCTTGAAAGACGGACTGGTCAAAGATTTGCAAGTGACCATGAGCCATTCGGAAGAAGTGGTGGAAGTGTTTCGCAACGGCTTCAAGCGCTATCCGCGCGCCAATCCCTGAGGCGGCGCATCAATGTTTCCGCAACGACTCGACTCCACCGTGGCTTATGGCATTGCGCAAGCCATGATGGATGGCTTTAACCGGCATTACCAGTTGTTTCGTCAAGAATCAGCCAAGGCCAAAGAACGTTTTGAACAACAAGACTGGCATGGCCAGCAACGCGCTCAGCGTGAGCGCATCGAGTTTTACGATTTGCGAGTCAAAGAATGCTCTGCCCGTTTGGAAACCGAATTTCAAGCGGCGCTACAACCGCCTGATATCTGGCAACAAGTGAAATTGCATTACATAGGCTTGCTGGTCGACCATTTTCAACCCGAGTTAGCTGAGACTTTTTTCAATTCAGTGACCACCAAAATTTTGGACCGCAGTTATTTTCAAAATGAATTTATTTTTGTGCGGCCAGCTGTCAGCACCGAGTACATTGAAAGTGACG
>CAMDSU010000127.1 GCA_945907335.1 Bordetella parapertussis
TGCAAAACATGGAATCGAATTGGGTCAAGTTGGATACGCTGACACCCACACCGGGCGGCAGGTTGATGGCGCCCATGCGCACCTTGCAAATCGTTGGCGGGCGCAAAGAAAAAATCCGACCGGGTGATGTGCTGGGTGCGTTGACCGGCGAAGCAGGGTTCAGCGCAGCGCAGATCGGCAAGATCAATGTGAACGAATTTTCCACCTATGTGGCGGTGGACAGATCAATTGCTGCAGAGGCGGTAGAGCGTTTGTCCAAAGGCCGCATCAAAGGAAAGAACGTGCGCGTGCGGTTAATGGATTGATCTTTATCAGTTGTAAGGATTGGCAATCCCAAGCCCTGCCAATATCTGCACTTCATAGGCCTCCATCGCCTTTGCATCTTTGAGCGATGTTTCATGGTCCCAGCCCTGTGCGTGCAATGCGCCGTGCACCAGCAAATGCGCGTAATGCGCTTTCAAAGATTTGCCTTGTACTTTGGCTTCACTGGCCACCACGGGTGCGCACAGCAGCAAGTCAGCTATCACCACCGGCGACTGCTGGTAATCAAAGGTCAGCACATTGGTGGCGTAATCTTTGCGCCGGTAACTGACGTTAAGTGCTTTTCCTTCTGCTTCATTCACTATGCGAACAGTCAACTCTGCATCCAAGGCCAGTGCATGACGCAAACAGCGCGTCACCCAATGACGTTGCAAGGCGACACGGTGGCGAGCAGCATAAGTAATATCCCCGAATTGCAAAGACAAAGACAGCTGTTTGAGTGCCATGTTCAGTCTGTGATGCGGTGCTTGTCGTAAGCGTCAACGATGCGGGCTACCAAAGGATGTCGCACCACATCTTTGCTGGTGAAATGCGTGACCGCTATGCCTTCAACCCGGCGCAGCACATGCTCTGCCTCCACCAAACCGCTGGGACTGCCTTTGGGCAAATCGATTTGACTCACATCACCGGTCACCACCGCTTTGGCACCAAAACCTATGCGTGTCAAAAACATTTTCATTTGCTCAGGCGTGGTGTTTTGCGCTTCATCCAAGATGATGAACGCATTGTTCAAGGTGCGTCCTCGCATGAAAGCCAACGGCGCAATTTCAAGCGCACTACGTTCAAACGCTTTTTGGACTTTGTCAAAACCCATGAGTTCATACAAAGCGTCGTACAGCGGACGCAAATACGGGTCGACTTTTTGTCCCAAATCGCCGGGCAGAAAACCCAGTTTTTCACCGGCTTCCACAGCAGGTCGGGTCAGGATGATGCGTTGCACAGCGCTGCGCTCTAGTGCATCCACTGCGCTGGCCACCGCCAAATAAGTTTTTCCGGTACCCGCCGGTCCGATGCCAAACGTGATGTCGTGGTTGGCGATGTTGTCCAAATACAAACCTTGGGTCGGTGTACGCGCCCGCACATCGTTGCGACGGGTGGATAGTGAATGGCCGTCATCGCCCATGTGTGTGTCCCCGGCCATCATCAACTGCACGTGTTCTTTGGGGATGGGTTTGGCCGCGCGCTCGAACATGGCTTGCAACACTTCCAAAGCGCGTGTAGCGTTGGCTTTATGGCCATCGATTTTGAATTTTTCGTGGCTGTGGGAAATCTTGACTTGCAAACCGGTTTCTATGGTGCGCAAATGTTCATCTAGCGCACCGCATAAATTACCAAGACGGGTGTTGCTGCTCGGACTGAATTGGTGGCGCAATATCAAAGTGTTGGCCTAATCAGCAAGGCGGTTCGAATCCAGTGCAGGGGCAGCTTGCCAGCACCGAGGAAGATGACAAAAAACATAAGAGGTTCCATGAATAAATGCCTAGAGCACAAAGCATACCGCACGGTCTTGTGGTTTCAAGGCGTGTTGTGCATTCGCGTTGATAATTGCGCTACCCACTATTTGGCAACGCACCCATGATCGGCAGACTGCACGGCATCTTGATTGAGAAAAATCCTCCCCAAGTGGTGGTGGACTGCAATGGCGTCGGCTATGAGGTGGATGTGCCCATGAGCACCTTCTATCACTTGCCTTCGGTGGGCGATAAAGTGAGTTTGCTCACCCACTTTGTGGTGCGCGAAGACGCACAAATTCTTTACGGATTCGCCAATGCCCAAGAACGCACCGCATTCCGTCAATTGATCAAAATATCAGGCGTAGGCCCTCGTATGGCGCTGGGGGTGCTCAGCGGCATGAGTGTGGAAGAACTTGCACAGGCTATCAGCTTGCAAGAGGCGGGGAGGCTGGTCAAAATTCCTGGCATCGGCAAAAAAACCGCAGAGCGTTTGTTGCTGGAACTCAAAGGCAAAATGGGCACCGACTTGGGTGCAAACCCAATCACAAACACGGCTTCATCACAAAACGATATCTTGCAAGCGCTGATCAGTCTGGGCTACAGCGACAAAGAAGCCTCAGCCGCATGGAAGCAATTGCCTGCAGATATCGGTGTCAGTGAAGGCATTAAGCAGGCATTGAAGGCATTGGCCAGATAACCCATGAGCATACAAACCGACAGCTTTTCAGACGACTTCGTGCCGGATAAACGCGTGGTCTCTGCGGCGCCCGTCAATCCCCGCGAAGAGGCCATTGAGCGTGCGCTCAGGCCTAAGTTGTTGCAAGACTATGTGGGGCAGGCCAAGGTGCGTGAGCAATTGGAAATTTTTATCGGTGCGGCGCGTCAGCGTGATGAAGCACTTGACCATGTACTGCTGTTCGGCCCGCCGGGTTTGGGCAAGACCACATTGAGTCACATCATCGCGCAAGAACTGGGTGTGAACTTGCGCCAGACCAGTGGCCCGGTGTTGGAAAAACCAAAAGATTTGGCAGCACTGTTGACCAATTTGGAAAAAAACGATGTGTTGTTCATCGATGAAATCCACCGCTTGTCCCCCGTGGTCGAAGAAATTTTGTACCCTGCGCTAGAGGACTACCAGATCGACATCATGATCGGCGAAGGCCCGGCGGCACGCAGCATCAAATTGGATTTACAACCGTTCACCTTGGTGGGTGCCACGACGCGTGCCGGTATGTTGACCAACCCGCTACGGGATCGGTTTGGAATTGTGGCGCGCTTGGAGTTTTATTCGGCCGAAGAATTGTTGCGCATCGTCATGCGCAGCGGTGGCCTGCTCAAAGCGCAATTGCATGAAGACGGCGCATTTGAAATCGCCAAGCGTTCGCGGGGTACGCCGCGCATCGCCAACCGGTTGTTGCGCCGGGTGCGCGACTATGCCGAAGTGAAAACCGATGGCCGCATCAGCAAAGCCGTGGCGGAAGCGGCCTTGGCCATGCTGGATGTGGATGCACAAGGTTTTGATTTGATGGACCGTAAATTGCTCGAGGCGGTGATTCACCGTTTCGACGGCGGACCTGTTGGTTTAGACAATATCGCGGCGAGCATCGGCGAAGAACGCGACACCATCGAAGATGTCATCGAACCGTTTTTGATCCAACAAGGGTTTTTGCAGCGCACGCCCCGTGGTCGGATTGCAACCTTGGCAGCTTACCGGCACCTTGGCGTGACAGCACCTGCTGCTATGCAAAACGGTGCAGGTTTGTTTGGTGGCGATAACGAGTGAATGGTTAAAAAAATTTGGCGGCCAGGACGGGTTAATAGTCAGGTGTTGCTTTCTTCCCGTGTGCCTTGGTCCAAATGTCTTTCATCGGCCCAGCCAACCATTTGCAAGCCTTGTGGGGTCCATAGCAAGCGATTGATGGCGGTATTGCGCAACTTCCATGTTCGCGCCACTTGCAAATCCTGACCTGTTGCTAGTCGGTACCAAATATCCAAGACGCCGCCGTGTGTGACCAGTGCAATTTGTTGCCCGCGGTGTTCAGAAGCAATGTCGTGCAACACTCGGCGCACACGGTCATGCAGCATCACCAGACTTTCGCCGCCATTGGCAGGTGTCCAATCCGGGTCGCGGTCGCGCCAGCGGTTAGCATCTTGTGGATGGGCTTGTTGAATGTCGTCCCAAGTCTGACTTTCAAACACACCATAATGGCGTTCTCGCAAAGCTTGCAGGCTGCGCACCGGTAAATTGTGGTGGGTTGAAATATGCTGCGCGGTCGTTAGCGCACGGCTCAAATCGCTGGCATAAATCGCATGTATGTCTTCCTCAGCCAGTGCCAGCGCCACTTGTTGTGCTTGCCATTGACCTTGGGCGTTGAGTTCGATATCAATCTGTCCTTGTATACGACTGGCAACATTCCAGTCGGTTTCGCCATGTCTGATGGCCAGTATGCGTGTGATGTCCATGCGATGAGTGTATTCAAACCCTGTGACTAACAAGGGAAATAAAATAGCACGACCGTTCTTTTTTGCTAGACTCTCGCCTTGTCAATCACTGACGCCATGAACAAAGACGCTGAAAAATCACTCTCCAAGCAACGTTTGCTGCACAAAGGCCAGCAAACCAAAGCCGCCATCGTGGAAGCTGCATTGGGCTTGGCCACCCAAATCGGTTTGGAGGGCTTGAGCATTGGCGTGCTGGCTGAGGTGATGAAGATGAGCAAATCAGGTGTTTTTGCCCATTTTGGCTCACGCGAAGAATTACAAATATCGGTGATTCGTGAATACCACCACCAATTTGAACAAGAGGTGTTTTTTCCCGCCATGCAACCGCCGCGCGGTTTGCCCAGGCTGCAGGCCTTGTTTAACAACTGGATGGCTCGCACCAGTGCCGAAATCGATTCAGGTTGTTTGTATATCAGTGGCGCCGCAGAATTTGACGACCGGCCCGGGCCGGTCAGAGATGCCTTGGCCAGTTCGGTCAAAACATGGCTGACCGCATTACACAGGGCGGTCATTCAAGCCCGCGATGAAAAACATTTGGCTGCACATACTGACGCGACACAAATGTCATTTGAAATACATGGATTGATTTTGGCTTTGCATTACGAAGCCCGGTTCTTAAAGACTGCCAAAAGTCTGAACCGTGCCAAACAGGGTTTTGAACATATTCTTGTGCGCTACGGCGCGTCCACATTGAAAGATTAACCATGCCCATTTACAACCCGCCCCTGCGAGATATGCAATTTATCCTGAACGAAGTGCTTGATGTACCCGCTCAACTCAGTCAACTTCCCGCACATGCAGAACTCGACAACGAAACCATAACCGCCATTTTGGAAGAGGGCGGTAAATTTGCAAGCGAAGTTTTGTTGCCTCTCAACAGTGTGGGTGACAGGCAAGGCTGTTCTTTGGACACGCAGACGCATGAAGTCAGCACCCCAGAAGGTTTCAAGCAAGCTTTTGAAAAATATGTAGAAGGCGGATGGCCTGCACTCAGTTGTGATCCCGTGTATGGCGGTCAAGGTTTGCCGTTGGTGGTCAACCAG
The DNA here is from genome assembly GCA_945907335.1 of Bordetella parapertussis. GTDB lineage: Bacteria > Pseudomonadota > Gammaproteobacteria > Burkholderiales > Burkholderiaceae_C > Limnohabitans. The sequence goes on from CAMDSU010000127.1 coordinate 5,321, forward strand.
TGTTTTTACGAAATGCTCAACAGCGCCAACCAAGCCTGGACCATGTACCCGGGCCTCACCCACGGCGCCTACGAATGCTTGCATGCACACGGTACCGAAGCGCAAAAGCAGTTGTATTTGCCCAAACTCACCAGTGGCGAATGGACCGGCACCATGTGCTTGACCGAAGCGCATTGCGGCACTGACTTAGGCCTATTGCGTACCAAAGCAGAGCCGCAGGCTGACGGCAGTTACAAACTGACAGGCAACAAAATTTTTATCAGTGCCGGCGAGCATGACTTTGTCAGCAATATCGTTCATTTGGTACTGGCCCGTTTGCCCGATGCCCCGCAAGGCAGCAAAGGCATCAGCTTGTTTGTGGTGCCCAAGTTTTTGGTGAATGCCGATGGCTCGCTTGGAG
>CAMDSU010000128.1 GCA_945907335.1 Bordetella parapertussis
GTGGTGGTGGTCAGCACCAATGTACGCCCGCCCAAAGTACAAGCTACTTGCCAACTGAGCGAGGCCACTTGTTCGCTGTGCTGCGGGTCTTTGGGTGACACCATGCCGCGAGGCACATACAACCATGCCTGATTTTCATAATCGAACGGGCTTTGCACTTGCAGCACCTGTGCATTTTGCAAGCCGCAAGGCTCGGTGAACCAGCGCAATGTCGGGTCTGAACCCAAGGTGGCAGAAGTGAATATCCAACTGCGCGGCAGCGCTATGGGTTGCTCTTGTGCGTCAGGGACGGTAAGCACCTGTGCGTCTAACAATTTGGACTGCACCACATCGGCAATGTCCAAGGGGGCCTCCATGCAGCGCATTTGTGCGCCTACATCCAACCAACGCACACTGCCCAAGGCGCAGGGGTTAGAGAAGTAATCGATCAACCCCAGCACATCGCTCAAGCGTTCGTGCAGACGCTGGAAATCAGGCGCGGCGTCCATCACAAGGTCCAAGGCATTTTGCAAAGCAGCAGCAGCCTGCGTCACATCGGCCAACGCCTCTTGCCAATCATGGGCATCAACGTCTTGTGGTTGCGCTTGGCTCCATCGCAGTTTGGCATTGGCGGGTTGCTTGCCCACTACCAAGCGCCAATCGCGTATGGATTTTTCAAAGGCTGCGGTGACCACTTGCCAGTCCACCAAGCCACGGGCCAATTGCAAACCGGCAGTCAGCGTGTCACGCCCGAGGTCTAACAACTGGCTTGTGCCGAGTTGTTTGCCTAAAAACTGAATGCCGGTTTCATTGAGTTGGTGGGCCTCGTCAAAAATCACCACCCGCACCGTGGGCAGTAACTCGGCCATGCCAGATTCGCGAACCGCCATGTCGGCAAAAAATAAATGGTGGTTGATCACCACCACATCTGCGGCCATGGCTTCGCGCCGGGCTTGATTGACATGGCAATCGCGCCAATGCGGACAGGGTGAACCCAAGCAGTTATCCCGGTTTGAGGTGATCAAAGGGATCAGCGCAGACTGTTCATCCAAACTGGGCACCTCTGCCAAATCGCCGCTGCTGGTTGTTCTGGCCCATTGCTGCACCACAGCCAAGGTTTTGACCGCGTGCCGGTCTGGCAAGGTGGCGGAAGTCAAAGCAAGCTCTAAACGTTGCTGGCACAGGTAACTGCCTCGGCCTTTGAGCATGGCTAATTTCAACGGCAGACCCAGCGCTTTGATAACGTCGGGAATATCGCGCGAGAACAATTGGTCTTGCAATGTTTTGGTTGCGGTCGACAGCAGAACGCGCTCTGAACTCAAAAGCGCTGGCACCAAATAAGCAAAAGTTTTACCCACGCCAGTGCCTGCCTCGACCACCAATGACCCACCCTTCTCAAGCGTTTCTGCCACGGCCAACGCCATGTCGGTTTGACCTTGGCGAGGCTGAAAAAAAGCTGTGGCTCTGGCCAGTGGACCGTGTGGTGTGAACATTTCGCGCACCACATCGCTTAGACGTTCAGTCAAACTAACTCCTGGTCACCGCGGTATATCCGCTGGCTTAGGGGTGGGCAGGTCTTGCACATTGGGGTTTCGTTCGGCGGCTTCTTTTTCAACATTTTTTCTATGCTTGTCGGCTTCTTCTTGTTTGCGCAGGAGTTCAGCCCGTTTTTGGGCGGATTGCGCTGCTTTTTCTTCGTGATTGCGCCGACGCTCTTGCAGTTCTTGCAATCGCTGTTGGTATTTTTCTCGGTTGGCTTCACTTTCGAGTTGCTTGTCTAAGTGTTTTTCGTTTTTTTCAATGTTCTCTTGCAATTTATCGAGGTGAACATTGCGCTGCTCCATGCGATCTTCTTCATCCCGCAGTTGTTTTTCCTGGCTTTGTTTGTCTTCCAAGCGCAACAATGCTTTGTCGCCACGCTGTTTTCTGGCTGCGTTGTTGAGAACGGTTTCTTGACTGCGCAACTGGTTATCGCGCTTGATTTTCTCGTCCAAAGCGTCTTGCTTGCAACCATTGACTGCAAATTTTTGGTAGCACAACTTGAGAGCAGCACTGTACTGAGCGTCTGCCGCAGCGCGCTCTGCGCGAATGCGTTTTCGCTCTGCCTCGAGATCGAGTCCTTGCAACATGTCAGGACTGGCGGGTGTGGCACCAAGGGGCGCAGTAGGTTGCGCGGACGCATTGCCCGCCAACTGCACAAAACAACACAACAACAGATAAAGAAAGTATTTCATGTGAGTGAAGTATCCACCAGTCTGCGACCCAACGTCAAAAATGCCCCAGATTGCATTTCACGCAGCCGGGAAGCGGTTCTTGGAAACTCATGGGACATCGGTCCTTCGGTATACAAGGCTTCGGGCTCGACATCGGCTTGTATGACCAATTTAACGCGCCGGTCGTACAACACGTCTATCAACCAAGTGAAGCGCCGAGCTTCGGACGACATGCGAATCTCCATTTTCGGCACACCACTGAGGAACACGGTATGAAACTGGCTGGCTATTTCTAAAAAATCGTTTTGCGAGCGTGGCCCGCCGCATAACACCTTGAAATCAAACCAGACCATGCCACCGGCACGCCGTTTGGCCCACAGTTTTCTTTCCTCAATCATGAGCAAACCATCTTGGTCGGGCGATTCGGCCAATCGATCAAAGGTCTGGTGCATCAGGGCTTCGGTGTGGGCGTCACAAGGCGTTAGATAAAGCTGCGCCTGCTCGAGCATCCGTCCTCTGTAATCGGTGCCATTGTCCACATTGACCACTTCCATGGTGACATTGAGCAAGTCAATGGCGGGCAGTAACCGCTCGCGGTGCAAACCATCGGGGTACAGCTCATCAGGCTTGAAATTGGATGTGGTGACAAACCCAATGTCGTTGTGCTGCATGGCCACGAGCAATCGGTGCAAGATCATCGCATCGGTGATATCAGCGATATGGAATTCGTCAAAACAAATCAACTTAAAGCGCTTGGCCATGCGAACACCAAGTGCATCCAGCGGGTTGACCGTTCCTTGCAAATCGCGCAGCTCGCGGTGCACTTCGCGCATGAACTCATGAAAATGCAAACGGGTTTTTCTCTCAATCGGTACCGCATTGAAAAAACAATCCATCAAAAAACTTTTGCCGCGCCCGACGCCGCCATACAAATACACGCCTTTGGGAATGTCCGGATGATTGATCAGCTTTTTTAAAGAATTGCCGCGTTTGTGTTTGTACTGCGTCCACTCGCTCGCACAAAGGTCTAAGGCTTGCACCGCACGCAACTGCGCCGGATCAGCCGCATAGCCTCGGGTTTTCAGTTCTTGCTGGTAAATATCGGAGACTGACATGGCTGGGCTGACTGCTTTAAGTAGGTGCTGCGGTGAATTAGAAAAACAATTTACTGGCGAACGAAGGTAACACCATGGGGAATCAAGCGGTGTGCATAAGCCTCACGCAGCAAGGTTTCTCGGAAGTCCGGATGGGCAATAGAAATCAACGCCAGTGCGCGCTCGGGCACAGACTTTCCTTTCAAATTAACGATGCCGTATTCGGTCACCACATACATCATGTCGGTGCGCGGTGTGGTCACCATATTGCCGGGTGTCAAAGACAAAGCAATACGGCTTTTGCGGTGTCCATTTTTTTCAAACGTGGACGACAGACACATGAAGGACTTCCCGCCTTCGGAGGCATACGCACCACGCACAAACTGCAATTGGCCACCGGTACCGCTGATGTGGCGAAAACCATCGGACTCTGAAGCGGCTTGCCCTTGCAAATCCATTTGCGTGGTGTTGTTGATGGCGACCACACGGTGGTTGCGCATGATGAGATGCGGCAAATTGGTGTCCGCCACCGGCAGGCATGCCATGTCGGGGTTGCGGTGCAAACTGTCGTAGTAAGCCTGCGAACCCAGCCCGAAAGAAAACGCCATCTTGCCGGTGTGCAATTGCTTGCGGGCATTGGTGATTTTGCCGGCATGGTAGAGCGCCATCATGCCTTCGGTCAGCATTTCAGAATGCACGCCCAAGTCTTTGGCGTTGCTGTGCAGCAGTTGTTCACACACGGCATTCGGCATGCCGCCAATACCAATTTGCAGACACGAGCCGTCTTCAATTTCGGCGGCGATCAATTTGCCAACGGCTATGTCCACGTCTGACGCAGGCGGGTTTGGCAGCACAGGCGCGGGCTGGTTATCGCCTTCAATGATGAAGTCGACTTCGCTGATATGAACGCCGTTGTTGACGCCAAACACATAAGGCAGGCCATCGGTGATTTCCACCATCACCACGCGGGCGCGCTCGATGATGTCGCGGTGCCACAAATTGGCAGCACTGAAATTGAAATAACCGTTTTCATCCATGCGACAGGTTTTCAATACAACGATGTCTACCGGCGGAATGAAACGTTGGTAGTAGTCGGGGATTTCACCTAAATTGACTGGCAGGTAGTGCACCCGCCCCGCATCGTGCATTTTTCGGTCGTAGCCTGAGAAATGCATGCTGAACAAATGAAAGTGCTTGCCCTCAGGGTCTTGGTCCAGCACCGCACGCGGGCGCATGGTGATGCAAGAGCGGAACTTCACGTCCTGCAATTCGTCTTTGCGCAATGCCAACGCTTGGTCGAACACATCCGGTTGGCACAGGGTGGCGCCATAGTCAATCCACATGCCGGACTTGACCATGGCTGCGGCTTGTTCAGCTGAAATGGTTTGGGCAGCTTGCGAGGCTTGGCGCAAAGACATGGTCATTGACTCAAGTTACATCGATTGCAAGGCTTAAAAATTTAACGTTCTTTTGTCAACCGCCAGTGCAGCCTCTTTGGTGGACTCACTCAATGACGGATGCGCATGACAAATACGCGCAATGTCCTCGGAGCTGGCTTTGAATGCCATGGCCACGGTCGCTTCAGAAATCAATTCACTGGCTTGCGGGCCGATGATGTGCACGCCGAGTATTTCATCCGTTTTGGCGTCGGCCAGCATCTTCACCATGCCGGTGGTGTCGCCCAAGGCACGGGCGCGGCCATTGGCTAAAAAAGGGAATGTGCCAGACTTGTAAGCCACGCCGTCGGCTTTGAGTTGCTGTTCGGTGCGTCCGACCCAGGCGATTTCGGGGCTGGTGTAGATGACCCAAGGCACCAAATTGAAATCCACATGGCCATGTTGACCGGCGATGCGCTCGGCCACCGCCACGCCCTCTTCTTCGGCCTTGTGCGCGAGCATGGGGCCACGCACCACGTCACCTACGGCCCACACACCCGGCAAAGCGGTTTTGCAATCGGCGTCCACCACAATCGCACCGCGCTCGTCGAGTTTCAAACCCACCGCTTCGACATTCAAACCGGTGGTGTTCGGCACCCTGCCGATGCTGATGATCAATTTGTCCACATCGAGTGTTTGCGCCTCGCCTTTGGCATTGGTGTAGCTCACGCTGACACCTTTTTTGCTGCTCTTGATATCGCCGACTTTCACACCGAGTTGGATATTCAAACCTTGCTTGTCGAAAATCTTTTTGGCCTCTTTGGCGATTTGCTCGTCCACTGCCCCTAGGAAAGTGGGCAGGCCTTCCAAAATAGTGACTTCCGAGCCCAGTCGCCGCCAGACTGAGCCCATCTCTAAGCCAATGACACCTGAACCAATCAAGGCCAGTTTTTTTGGCACTGCACCCACGCGCAACGCACCGTCATTAGAGAGGATGTTTTCTTCATCAAACGGCACGCCAGGCAATGCGCGTGC
>CAMDSU010000129.1 GCA_945907335.1 Bordetella parapertussis
CATCCAAGTCGATCATGACGGCTTGAATATTGGCGAGGCTGAATGATTGAGAAGGAGTAGACATAGTTCAAGACCTAACACGTCTGACAAACAAAGGAATTTTTTTGATCAGGTTGGCGATCAATGAACTGCCGGAGTGCACGACCACAGCGCCATCGGGGCTGCCCATATCGGTGGAAGTCCACACCCAACCGTAGGGCCCAGCGCCAAACCAGGTCTGGTTCAAGGCCGGGTCCGAGCAGCTTTTTTCACTCAAGCCTTCCAACTCGGCCTGGGTGGGCAAGCGCCATTTGGCTTCGGCCGCCGTTTTGGTGGCGACAACCCAGTCTTGTGCAGTGGCAGAACCGGTGCAACTGCTGCCGTTCCATTGCATGCCTTGCACACAACGCTGCCACACCAACCCGGTTTCCTTGTCTTTGACTTCAGAGCCGCTGGCATTGGCGGCTTCGTAACGGCTATCGGGTCGGGTCAGCGGTGAGTCGGCAAAACAAGCGGCTTGGCTGACGCCCACAGCCAACAAGCTGGCAGACAAACAAATCAATGATGTGGTGGTTTTCATAAGGCGTGAATGAGAAAGTTAAGCAAGTGCCTGGCGCATCTGGTCGATCACGGCTTTGTAATCCGGTTTGCCAAAAATGGCGCTGCCGGCCACAAATGTGTCTGCGCCCGCATTGGCCACCGAGCGGATATTGTCGGGTTTGATGCCGCCGTCGACTTCCAAACGGATATCGCGGCCGCTGGCCTGAATGCGTTTGGCCGCGTGTTCGACTTTGCGCAAGGCAGAGTCAATGAAACTTTGGCCACCAAAGCCCGGGTTGACGCTCATGATCAAAATCAAATCGATGTCTTCGATGAGCCAATCCAACACATCCAAAGGCTCGGCCGGATTGAACACCACACCTGCCTTGCAGCCCGCTGCCTTGATGGCTTGCACACTGCGGTGCGCGTGGCTGGAGGCATCCGGGTGAAAGCTGATCAAGTCAGCACCGGCTTGGGCAAATGCCGCGGCCAGCGCATCCACCGGTTGCACCATCAGGTGCACGTCGATGGGCACAGCCATGCCCGCAGGCGTTTTGGCATGCGGCTTCAAGGCCTGGCAAACCATGGGGCCGAAGGTCAGGTTGGGCACATAGTGGTTGTCCATCACATCAAAGTGAATCCAGTCGGCACCGGCGGCGACAACGTTTTTCACTTCGTCGCCCAGGCGGGCGAAATCGGCGGAAAGTATGGAGGGGGCGATGCGGTAGGTGCTAGTCATGGTCATGATTATGGTGTCAGAATCAGCTCTTGCTATTCATTTGACCAGATTCCCCCGACCTCATGCCAACCTACAGACTCTCCGTGGAAGTCACACCACATTACCTGCCCGATCAGTCCAGCCCGGACGAAAGCCTGTATGCCTTCGCTTACACAGTGGTCATCCACAACACAGGAGACATCGGCGCACAAGTGATCTCGCGCACTTGGCATATCAACGATGCCGAAGGCTTGCACGAAAAAGTCAAAGGTCTAGGCGTGGTCGGCCACCAACCGCTGCTGCAGCCCGGCGAGCATTTCGAATACACCAGCGGTGCACGTTTACGTACCCCAACCGGCACCATGCACGGCAGTTATTTCTGCGTTGCCGTCGACGGTGAAAAATTCGATGTCGATATCCCGATGTTTGTGCTGGATGCCTTGAGCGACACCGGCAGCAAGCGGCATATGCACTGACTACGCATGGGTGAATTTGACCTGATCACCCGTTACTTCACCCGCCCAGCCAAGCGGGCTGTGCTCGGTGTGGGCGACGACTGCGCCTTGTGGCAAATACAACCGGGCATGCAATTGGCCGTGTCCACAGACATGCTGGTGGAAGGCCGCCATTTTTTAAACACCGTCCCTGCCAAGCGGCTGGGTCACAAAGCCTTGGCCGTCAACCTGAGCGATCTGGCCGCCAGCGGCGCCAAGCCTGTGGCGTTTACCTTGGCGCTGGCGATGCCTCGCATCGATGAAACGTGGTTGCAAGGTTTTTCTGCAGGCTTGCTGGCATTGGCCGATCAACACACATGCGAATTGGTGGGCGGCGACACCACCCAAGGTCCGTTGACCATTTGCATCACGGTGATGGGCGAAGTGCCGCCAGGCGACGCCTTGCTGCGACAAGGCGCACAAGTGGGCGACGATATTTACATCAGCGGCTCGGTAGGTGACGCCAGACTGGCGCTTGAGGTCATGCGCGGTCAACTCTCACTCAGCGCATCAGACTTCGAATCCTGTCGGCAACGCATGGAGCAACCCCAACCCCGGGTCGCGCTAGGTTTGGCTTTGCGCGGCGTGGCAAACGCCTGTATTGATGTCAGCGATGGCTTGGCAGGCGACTTGGGCCATGTGCTCAAAGCCTCGCAAGTGGGGGCGGTGCTCACCACCGATTGGGTGCAAGACAGCGCGGCCATCAGCGTGGCCATGCAAAGCCTGCCGTTTGCACGTCGCTTGGACATGGCACTGGCTGGCGGCGATGACTATGAATTGTTGTTCACCGCCGCACCCGAACAAGCCGAGGCGGTGCAACACGCTGCCAACGAGTCCGACATCAGTGTCACTTGCATTGGCCGCATCACTACCGGCAGCGGACTGCAGGTACTCGATCTGCAAGGTGTGCCCATGTCGCGTCGTTTTGCCTCGTTTGACCATTTTGCTTAGTGAAAGTTGACCATGTCGATTGATGCCCCATGGCATGCCGCCCGCTTCATGTGGTCACACCCCGCACATGCCTTGGCCATGGGGTTTGGCGCGGGCTTGAGCCCCAAAGCGCCTGGCACGGTAGGCACCTTATGGGCTTGGGCCGCGTATGTGGTGTTGGGCTTGTTTCTGAGCACGGCGCAAATGGGCTGGCTGATTGCGCTGTCATTTGTTGTGGGTTGGTGGGCCTGCACCGTGACCGCCCAACACATGCAAGTCCAAGACCCCAGCGCCATCGTCTGGGATGAGATCGTCGCGTTTTGGCTGGTGCTGTGGTTATGGATGCCGGTTGGTCTTTTCGGACAGTTCGTCGCCTTTGTCTTGTTTCGCTTGTTTGATGCGATCAAGCCCGGACCGGTCGGCTGGGCCGACCGGCATTTCCACGGCCTGGGCTGGCGCGGCGGTTTTGGCATCATGTTTGACGATATCGTGGCGGCGTTTTGCACGCTGTTGATTATTTCTTTATGGCAGGCCACCCGATGAACTTGACCGAACTCACACAACGCTTGTCCGAGGTTTTATTGCAACGCGGCTGGATGCTGGCCACCGCCGAAAGTTGTACCGGCGGCATGATCAGCGCAGGTTGCACCGCACTGGCAGGATCGAGCCAATGGTTTGAACGCGGCTTTGTCAGTTACAGCAATGACGCCAAGCACGAGTTACTGGGCGTGCCTACCGCTCTGATTAATCAGCACGGCTCGGTCAGTGAAGAGGTGGCGCAGGCCATGGTTTTGGGTGCGCTTAATCACAGCAAAGCCCAAGTCGCGCTGGCCGTCACTGGCATCGCAGGACCGAGCGGCGGCAGCCGAGCCAAGCCCGTGGGCACGGTGTGTTTTGCCTGGGCTTTGCCCAGCGATGCGGGGCCCACCTTGGGCGCAGAAACCGCATGGGTCAAAGTTGAAACCTGTCATTTTGAAGGCGACCGTGCCGCGGTGCGGCAAGCCACGCACTTGCATGCCATTCAGCGTTTACTCGAGCTATGGCATCAGCGATGAGTGGTGCGCCACCAATGTCAGTGACTCTGACGATGCTTGCCAGACAAAAGTGAACCTCGCATCCACCACCGCTGGCTGACCGTTTTCCACGGCCTCAAATTGGTAAATACCGGTACTGATTTGCATGCCGGGAAACAGATTGAGTTGCTGCGACATCACGCGCGCCCGCACCTGTTTGTTTGACGCAAACACCGTCTGGAAGTACCCGCGAATGCCAACTTGTCCGCGGGTCCAAGCTAGTGAGCGAGTGCCCCAAAGCACGGCATCATCGGCGTAGCAATCCGTCATTGCTGCCACATCTTCGCGGTTGAATGCATCCACCCAACGCTGCAGACCCGAGGGCAATGCCTGTGGTGCGCCGCTCTGAGCAGAAGTCATCGTCTCCGTCAGTGAATGGCTGATCCTGGTCATGGCGCCAGCCAAGGCGAAATCAAGTGCGGTCAATCCACCGGCATCATGGGTGGTGAGTCGAACCGAAACTCGGTTGTAAACATTGGACCATTCAGGGTGGTGATCCATTTGCTGCGCGGTTTGCGCCGTCGCTGTCATGAATGCGAAAGCGTGTTGAAAGTCTTGGAACTTCCACTGCGCATGCAAGCTCTGGTCTTGTAGCCGCCACACATTGCGTGGGTCAGCCAGCAACGCCTGCATCGATTGCTGAACCTGTGACTGTGTCAACAAATCTGCCATACCAGCCCCGTTGGTGAAAAGCCCAAAGTGTATGGCTGCAAATAGACAACGATGCCTGTTTGCAAATCACCTGCGGAAAAGCTCAATGCTATTGATCCTTGATACGAATGAATCAATGAACTAGCGCTGCAGGTTGATTTGCAAATTTCTTTAAAGGTTTTATTTTTTTAACTGTGTTGTCTCAAAACTGGTTGTTACACGCACGCATAGCCGGGCCAATCGGTTGGTCAATCGCAACACTTGTTTATCCTTACTGATCAACCAAGCTTTGTATTCCACCGCCAAGTCGATGAATTTTTGATCGTCAGGGTCTTTGCAAACATAGGGCGCGCGCGGTGCAATCGATTGCATGCTGGCATAGGTATCAAATTGCGCCAACATCCAGTCAACCTCTGTCTGTTGTTTCAATCGTCGCTCGGTGATGTGCGGGTAAGTCAACACACGGAGGAACTCTTCGCGCATCGGCGCAGTTGCCACCCAGTTGATCTGCCGTTGTTGCATGGCCGCCAGCAATGCCGGTGTAGCCGGATCTTGGTACAACCACAGATCTAACAAGATATTGGTGTCAAGCACCACCGCCTGTGTGTCCAAAATCACACAATGGTTTTGTCGGTTTTGGCACGCATCGCTCCCGCTTGCATGTCAAAGCGGAACATGCGGCATTCGATAGGGCCGTTCCACATCGGCACTTTGCGCGATTCTTTCAAACGCATGCGACCGGGTAATTTCAAATCAGGTGTCAGCACCCAGGCACGCCAACCGGCGTAGTTCTTTTTCCAATGGCTGGCCAGTTGATTAAAGAAGTCACCGCCGTCTTGTACGTGTCCGGATTCACGGCCCGCTTTGTGTCCGTCATTCGTGTCTTGTTCGTCATCGAACGACTCTGGCGTACGCACACCGCGTCTGGATGTGCCCGCCACACCGGCTGTCTCGATGCGCTCGCCATAAGGCGGGTTGACCAGCATCACGCCTGGCGTGTCGCCGGGCGGCATGCGTTGCAAGGCGTCACCGCCACGCAATTCGATGGCATGCGCCACACCGGCGCGCTCGGCATTGCGTTTGGCGAAATCAACCATGCGAAACGCCACGTCACTGGCAAACACTTTGGCGCGCGGCGCGCATTCTTGTGCAGCGGCCTGCTCTTTGAGTTGCTGCCACACATGCGCATCGAACATGCGCAAACGCTCAAAACCAAAACGCCTGTGTGCACCGGCTGCCATGCGACACGCGATTTGCGCGGCTTCAATGGCGATGGTGCCGCTGCCGCAACACGGGTCGTACAA
>CAMDSU010000130.1 GCA_945907335.1 Bordetella parapertussis
CAACGCGGGCAGTTCGGGAGGCGCGTCCTTGGGTACCGATTGGTGCAAACGCTGCACCTCGGCCATGACAGTGTTGCGTGCCTGCGTGATACGCGCCAATTCTTCTTCTACTTGTGAGGGCTTGATGAAATAGTGCGCCACATCCACGCGGCTGCTGGCCACCAGCACGGCCTTGCCAATCGCAATGCCGCGCGCAACGGCCAATCCGTGGATGGAAAACGTCATGCCGGTCTCATTCGCCTTCGCCGAATTTGTCGTTGATCAAGCCAAGCAATGATTGCAAGGCTTCATTTTCTTGGTCGCCAATGGTTTCGATTTCAATGTCTGTGCCGACACCTGCAGCAAGCATCATCACACCCATGATGCTTTTGGCATTTACGCGCCGCTCACCTCTGGAGAGCCAAACTTGGCAAGGAAAACTGCCGGCCAGTTTGGTGAGCTTGGCGGATGCTCTGGCATGCAAGCCCAATTTGTTGATCACTGTAATGCTTTGTTTCATGTTGACCTGTGGTTGTTTTATTCGGAACTGCTGGAGAGTTGCATCACGCCTTGGGTGCCGCCGTCTAGCGCCCGACGTGTCAACGCTTGCAAATCCTCGTGTCGATAACACACCGTGCGCAGCAGCATGGGCAAATTGACACCGGCCACTAACTGCGCGTCTTTGTCGTTGACCAGGCGTTGCGCCACATTGGCAGGTGTGGCGCCTATGACATCGGTCAATACCAAGGTTTGCAAAAACGAATCGCTTTGTAATCGCTGCAAGGCATGCGCATATGTGACTTCAGGCGCTTCTTGGGGTGGCACATCAATCGCCACCACTTCTTCTGCGCATTCGGGAAATACATGCAATGCACAGTCGCGCAAGGCAGTGGCCAGCGGTGCGTGGGCAATGATCAATATGCGTGTGCTCATAAACGGGTGCTCTGCGTAGATTATGGCCCCAGATACCAAGGGCTCAGTTTCATTGACTGCGCACCTTGCGCCTGATCAAACGCATGGCTTTGAGTCCCCTTTAGATTGGTGGACAATGCGTTTATGCATGCATTAGATGGTGTTCGTGTTCTGGATTTATCGCGGGTATTGGCGGGGCCTTGGTGCACCCAAACCTTGGCTGACCTAGGCGCAGATGTGGTGAAAGTTGAGCGGCCTGGCGTTGGTGACGACACCCGCGGATGGGGCCCGCCTTTTTTGCCAGCCACAGACGGCAGCGACAGCGCAGAGTCAGCGTATTTTTTGGGCGCCAACCGCAATAAACGCTCCATCACTTGCGACTTGTCTAGTGCGCAAGGACAACAATTGATTCGTGATTTGGCGGCGCGCGCAGATGTGCTGGTTGAAAATTTCAAAGTCGGTGATATGCAGCGCTATGGGCTGGACTATTCTGCACTTAAGGCGATCAACCCCAAGCTCATTTATTGCAGCATCACGGGTTTTGGTCAAACCGGCCCCTATGCTGAACGCGCCGGTTATGACTTTGCGGTGCAAGCCATGGGCGGCCTGATGAGCGTGACGGGTGAGCGTGACGAAGCAGGCGGCGGGCCACAAAAAGTGGGGGTCGCAGTCGCTGATTTGTTCACGGGCATGTACGCTACCGTAGCAGTGCTGGCGGCTTTGCGTCACGCCGAGCACACCGGCACAGGGCAGCACATTGATATGGCGTTGCTGGACACGCAAGTGGCCATGCTGGCAAACTTGGGAGCCAATTTTTTGGTGCATTCGCCGGCCAAGCCGCCGCCCAGTCGCATGGGCAACGCGCATGTCAATATCGTCCCCTACCAAGTTTTTGAAGTGGCGCCCAAACCCGATGGCGAGCGCGACCACATGATCGTCGCGGTTGGCAACGATTCGCAATTCGCGAAGTTATGCGAATGTTTGGGCAAGCCGCAATGGGCAACTGACACGCGTTTTGTACGCAACTCAGACCGAGTAAGGCACCGCGATATTTTGATACCGATGTTGGCCACCCAGTTGATGACGCAACGCAAAGCCCATTGGCTGGGGCTGCTAGAAAGTGCCAAGGTGCCGTGCGGACCGATCAACAACTTGGCCGAGGTGTTTGCCGACCCGCATGTGCAACACCGTCAAATGGTGCAAACATTTCAACACCCTTTGCGCGAGACGTTGTCATTGGTCGCCAGCCCCATCAAAATGAATGAAACGCCAATTCGCCAACACTTGCCGCCACCCATGCTCGGGCAACACACGCAAGAGGTGTTGGATGAATGGCTGAGCGGCCCTGCCAAGCAGTAAGCGTTTTTTTGTTCTTATGCAAAAACAAGCGCTGCTGCGCTTGTTTTTTTGCCGGATGCTCAGTCTGTTATTTGTTGCGGAAATTGTCGTGACAGTTTTTGCAAGTTCCGCCGGTGGCGCTGACGGCAGATTTCAAATCATCCAACTTACCGGTCTTGGCCGCAGTGTTGAGCTTCACCACTTCAGCCATCATCTTGTCAGCAGCTTCCTTGAATTTGGCCTTGTCCGACCAGACTTCGGGCTTGGCTTTGGTATTGCCACCTTGGTCTGTGCCTTCACCAAAACCTGCCCATGGCAATTTGGACATTGACTCGACCACGGCGGCGTTATCGGCTGCTGCCTTGGCGTCAAAAGGGATTTTTCCTTGGGCCATACCTGCGAGGCGGGTGAAATGCTGCCCCATGACAAACAGTGCACTTTGACGGTATTTGATGGCATCTTCTGCCTTGGCAAACTGCGCATACGCAGGCATGCTGATGCTTGCTAGCAATAAAGTAACCGTGACAATCAGGTGTTTCATGTTGACGCTCCTTGTAATAGCTTGGCGAAATGTAATCGAGTTTGACTTTTTTTGCTGATTGCTAGATAACCGTGGCTGTACGTTCAACACATTCATTCAGACCGCATGGGATTTTTGATCAAAGTCTGGGATTTGCCCACTCGACTGTTTCACTGGGTTTTAGTGCTGCTGATGTCCGCTTCTGTGCTGAGCGTGCTGGTATTTGACAATCTGGTGTGGCATGCCAATTGTGGATATGCACTGGCGGCTTTGTGGCTGTTTCGTTTGCTGTGGGGCGTCGTGGGTGGGCGTTGGTCACGTTTCTCGCATATGTTTTTCAAATGGCGCACCTTGCTCAGTTATGTGCGTCACCCGTCTCATTGGGCCCATCCTGGACATAACCCGTTAGGCGGTTTGTCGGTGTTGGCCATGTTGGTATTCATGGGCTTGCAAATTGTCAGCGGCATGTCCAGCGATGATGATGCGGGTTTCAGTGGCCCGTTGACGCTTTTCTTCAGCAACGCATGGGTGTCTTGGGCAACCCTTTATCACGCAGAGATTGGCAAGTGGGTATTGCTCTTCCTGGTGGTGCTG
This sequence comes from Bordetella parapertussis, assembly GCA_945907335.1. Lineage (GTDB taxonomy): Bacteria > Pseudomonadota > Gammaproteobacteria > Burkholderiales > Burkholderiaceae_C > Limnohabitans. The sequence goes on from CAMDSU010000130.1 coordinate 3,344, forward strand.
CATTTGGCGGCAATCGCCCACCACGAGTGGGTTCAGAAACGCCGCTTGGTACACCCCATGCTGAATGGTTTTCAATCGTTGCCGCATGACGCACCTGCCAGCGATGACCGATGGACACACCGATTGTTAGCGCTGTGCCTGTTAGCCGTGAGCGCGGTGTTGGTTTATGTGGGTTTACAGTGGGTACAAGGGCGGGCAATTGGGTGAACCCGCGTACGCGGGAAGTGCCGCCCTGTCGTTTGAATATGCTATGGACTGGGCGCGCACTTCCTGAGGCTCAGTAAAAAAATCAATGCTTGGCTTGCGACAACATGGTGTCAGCATCGCTGACTTCAAATTTGCCAGGTCCCTCGATGTTCAAGGTTTGCACTTTGCCATCCTTGACCAGCATGGAGTAACGGTTGGAGCGCAATCCCAGACCTTTGCCGGTCAAGTCCAATGTCAAGCCAGTGGCTTTGGTGAATTCAGCATCGCCATCGGCCAGCATACGTACTTTGCCGGTAGCTTTGAGTTCGCGTCCCCAAGCGCCCATGACGAAGGCATCATTCACGCTGACACACCAAATTTCGTCTACCCCAGCGGCTTTGAGTTCGGTTAATTTGTCGATATATCCTGGGACATGCTTGGCAGAACAGGTCGGAGTAAAAGCACCGGGCAGCGCAAACAAAGCGATCGTCTTGCCAGCGCTGGCTTTGGCCATATCCACCGGATTGGGTCCAATGCTGCAAGCCTCGCCTTCAACGTCTGAATATTCCATCAATGTGGTGTGAGGAATGTTGTCGCCAATTTTTATCATGTTTTGCTCCTTGTAAAAAGAAATGACCCACGATTGTGGGCCATTTCAAGAATCAATGTCAGATACCTGACATATAAAACTCAAACCACCGACGCCTTCTCAACCAAGCGGGTTGCCACCCAATTTTTGGTTTTGGAGATAGGACGGCTTTCGGTGATTTCGATCACATCACCCAAATGGTATTGACCGGTTTCATCGTGCGCATGGTATTTGCTCGACTTTCCGACGATCTTGCCGTAGAGCGCGTGCTTGACGCGACGCTCGACCAGCACGGTGACGGTTTTGGCGCGTTTGGCGCTGACTACTTTACCAATGAGCGTACGCTTGAGTGAGGGTTTGGCTTCAGTCATATTCACTCCTTGGCTGCGGCTTGTTCAGCCTGAATGGTTTTGGCGCGAGCGATGGCTCGGCGGGTCACCTTCATCTGCGAAGTGTTGGTGAGTTGTTGCGTGGCTTTTTGCATGCGCATATTGAAATGGGCTTTTTGCAATTCCTTGACCTCTGTTTCGAGTCCAGCCGCGTCTTTTTGGCGTAATTCAGATGTATTCATGTGTCAGTTCCTGAATCATTGGCCAATAAGGCGGGACACAAACGTGGTGCGCAAGGGCAGTTTGGCAGCAGCCAAACGGAACGCCTCACGCGCGAGTTCTTCGGGCACACCGATGATTTCGTAAAGCACCTTACCTGGCTGGATTTCAGCCACGTAGTACTCGGGGTTGCCTTTACCGTTACCCATACGAACTTCGGCAGGTTTTTGTGAAATCGGCTTGTCCGGAAAAATACGGATCCAGATACGGCCGCCACGTTTGACGTGACGGGAAATGGCACGACGTGCGGATTCGATTTGACGGGCTGTCAAACGACCGCGGTCGGTGGATTTCAAGCCGAAGTCGCCGAACGCTACGGTATTGCCACGGGTGGCGATGCCGGTGTTGCGACCTTTTTGTTCCTTGCGGTATTTACGGCGCGCTGGTTGCAGCATGCTTATTCTCCTTGTCCGTCCGCAGCCGTGCCAGTGGATGCGGGCGCGGTGATCTTACGAACGCGCTTGACGGTGGTTTTGGGAGCATCGGTGGCGTCAGCGGGTTTATCGCTGCCATCAGCCGGTGCGGCATTGGTTCCTGTGGGACGACGGGCGCCACGTGCAGGCGGACGATCACTGCCCGGACGTGCGTCACGGCGCGGGCCGCGTGGACGACGTTCTTCATCAGAACGGGGTTCCTGCGCGGCAGGTGCGTCATTGCGTCCGAGTGTGTCGCCTTTGTAAACCCACACTTTGACGCCGATGATGCCGTAGGTTGTCTTGGCTTCAGAGGTTGCGTAGTCGATATCGGCACGCAATGTATGAAGTGGCACGCGGCCTTCACGGTACCACTCGGTACGCGCGATCTCGATACCGTTCAAACGACCTGCAGACATGATCTTGATGCCTTGGGCACCCAGACGCATGGCGTTTTGCATGGCGCGTTTCATGGCGCGGCGG
>CAMDSU010000131.1 GCA_945907335.1 Bordetella parapertussis
TGAGGGTTGGGACGGCGGTGTTTGGAGCGCGTTGATTTATTGCAAATTGCTGATTTTCGCCATCGTATTTATAAATATAGCCTGACAGGAATACCTCATATCACCGCGCAACAGTAAGTCACAAAAAACGTAACGCGCAGTGACACATAGGCCAGTACATCCCGCCCAACATGTCACCCTATGTTTTGCAGAGGAAATACTTTAAATGTAGAGTTACAATTTATAGGCCAATGGCCTACTCCGCATCATGGTATTTGAATGGGATGAAGCCAAAAGCCAAGCCTGTTTTTTAGACAGGGGTTTCGACTTTGCCTACGCGGCCAAAGTATTTTTTGATCCGCTTCGTCACATCCGTGCAGACCTGAGACGAAGCTACGGCGAAGCAAGATTCCATTTGTATGGCCGTGTTGAGTCAAGAGTTTTTGTATTGGTTTACACACAACGAGGTAATGCGACGAGAATTATTTCTGCCAGAAAGGCCAATAGCCGAGAGATCACACTGTATGAAAACAACACGCATAAAAATTGATCCCGCCACCATGTCACTGCAACGTATTGGCCGGATCAACAAAGCCAAAGTGGATGCGACCACCGAAGCGCAAATTGCAGAGCAAGCAGCACAAGATGAAGCACTGGCAATGCAAGATGCAGCCAAATTTGCGCGGCGTGTACGGCGACGCCTTGGATTTAGTCAGGCTGAATTTGCAATACGCATAGATGTATCTCTGGAAACCATACGCAACTGGGAGCAAGGTAAACGCAGTCCTACAGGTGCGGCCAAGGCGCTATTAAAAATCCTAGACAAAGCTCCGGAAGCGGCTCTGGCTGCTTTGCACTGAATCAAAACCTCGGCAACTCCGGGTGACTCATCTGCCCGCCACGCACCAACATCTTGCCGTACTCGGCGCAGCGTTGCAGCGTTGGTATCACTTTGCCGGGGTTGAGCAATCCGCTGGGGTCAAAAGCACGTTTCACACCAAACATTTGCTCGTTCTCTGCTGCTGAAAACTGCACGCACATGGAGTTAAGTTTTTCCACGCCCACGCCGTGCTCGCCTGTCACCGTGCCGCCCATGGCCACGCTGGTTTCCAAAATATCCGCGCCGAAAAGTTCGCAGCGGTGCAACTGGTCAGGGTCGTTCGCATCAAACAAAATCAGCGGGTGCAAATTGCCGTCGCCTGCGTGAAACACATTGGCGCAGCGCAAGCCATATTTTTTTTCCATCTCTGCAATCGCCAACAAAATATCTGCCAAGCGCTTGCGCGGAATGGTCGAGTCCATGCACATGTAGTCCGGGCTGATGCGACCACTCGCGGGAAACGCGTTTTTGCGTCCGCTCCAAAATTTCAATCGTTCAGCTTCGTCTTTGCTGACCGCAATCGCGGTCGCGCCGCAGCCTTGCAACACCGCGCTCATGCGACCTATTTCTTCTTCCACTTCTTCGGGCGTGCCGTCGCTCTCGCACAGCAATATCGCTTCGGCATTCAAGTCGTAACCGGCGTGCACAAAATCTTCCACGGCGGCGGTCATGGGTTTGTCCATCATTTCCAAACCCGCCGGAATAATGCCGGCCGCAATCACCGCTGCCACCGCGTCACCGGCTTTGCGCAAATCGTCAAAGCTGGCCATGATGCAACGTGCCAGCTGCGGTTTGGGCGTGAGCTTGACCGTCACTTCGAGTGTGATGGCCAGCATGCCTTCGGAGCCGATCACGAGCGGCAACACATCCAGACCGGGCGCGTCCAGCGCATCCCCGCCGAATTCAATCCATTCGCCTTCTATCGTCAGGCCTTTGACTTTCATCACGTTGTGCAAGGTCAAACCGTATTTCAAACAATGCACGCCGCCGGAGTTTTCCGCCACGTTGCCACCAATGGTGCAAGCGATTTGGCTGGACGGATCCGGCGCGTAATACAAACCCAGCGGCGCAGCAGCCTCGCTGATGGCCAAGTTGCGCACACCGCTTTGCACCACGGCGGTTCTGCTGTGCAAGTCCATTTTTAAAATGCGGTTGAACTTGGCCAGCGACAAAGTGACGCCTTGTGCGTTCGGCATGGCACCACCGGATAAGCCTGTGCCTGCTCCGCGTGCGACCACAGGCACTGTCAGCGCATGGCAGGTGCGCAGCAAAGCTTGTACTTGTTCATAGGTTTCAGGCAAGGCCACGCACAAAGGGCGTTGGCGGTAAGCGGTCAAACCATCGCATTCATAAGGCGTGGTGTTTTCAGACGATGACAACACGGCGTGTGCGGGCAGCACTTGGCGCAATGCCGCAACCACTTGCGCGCTGCGTTTCGCCAAAGCCACTTCTTGCGAGCGCAGGCTGTTCATTTCAGGGGAGGTCAATGCATTCATCCCGCTACTTTAAACCGAATGCCTGTTCGGGCCCACAAACAACAGCCATGTCCCTTTTTCTGGCCACTTGAAGCAGTTAAGCAAGAGGTATGCATCGCTTGTGTTTGCACGATGCCAAACCTCAATGGCAGTGTCAAGAAACTCACAGCGAGTCAATACCGGTAGTTGAGTTGCTGTCGACAAACCCATCGCTTTCCTTGAATGCCAAGGTGTGATTTTTTTTCTCATTTGTGCAGGCTGCGTATCCAAAAGTTACGCCGATTGCATGGCACTTGTTTTGCCCATGAAGACCCATCAGTCATTGTTTGGAGTCCATCATGTTCAAGTCATCAAATGCATGCAAATGGTTGCATGGTGTTTTCACCCGCCTCAGCTTCAAAGCGTTAGGCTGGTGTGTGTTGTTGGGGTCTGTTTCGTTACCAGCACTTGCGATACAAATTCAGCGTATCGAGAGCGATGTGTTTGTCAGTGGTGACATCGTCGCCAATGATGACGTGAAGTTGCGTGCGGAGTTTGAGGCTGCACCAGTCAAGCGTTTGATCCTGGTGAATTCTCGCGGTGGGCATTTGAATGCCAGCCTGAACATCGCGCGCTGGTTGGCCACACAGCCGGTGACCACCTTGGTGTCGGGGCCGTGCTTGTCGGCATGCTCATTGATTTTCATGGCGGGCAAGGAGCGCATGTATGCCACGGGTTTCGAGCCGCGTCTGACGGTGATTGGTATCCACGGGCCCAGCCTGCCATTGACCGGTCAATTGCTGCCCGAGCGAGCTGGCGAAATGTTGGCGTTTTACAAAGAGCGCATGGGACACAAGTACGATGCGCAATTGCTGCACACCGCTTTGTATGAAATGAAAGACGCCACAGGCTTTGTACTGGTGCGGGAAATCAGCCGTAACCAACCCAAGGACCGCATCACACTGCATTGCCCGACCGCGGGCACGCCGCGCTGGCAATGCACCGAGTACCCGCGTTTGGATGCGTTCACCTTGGGCTTGGTCACCACCACAGACACCGTGAACTTGCAACTGCCAGACAGCATGCGCCCTAGAATGCCTTGAACGCTTGTCAAGACCAAGCGCATGACCTTGCCAAGGAGACACTCATGGGCGCTAGCGAAATTCCATTGCAACTGGACAACCTTTGGTTGCCGTTCACACCGAACCGAGATTTCCACCAGTCTCCTAGGGTGTTCAAAGCAGCGAGTGGCATGTACTTCACCACCAACGATGGGCAGCAAGTGCTTGATGGTATTTCCAGTTTGTGGTGCGTGGGAGCTGGCCACAACCGCCGTGAAATCAACGACGCCATCTACCAACAATTGCAAACACTGGACTATTCCACCGCGTTTCAGTTTGGTAATGACCGCGCCTTTGAAGCGGCGCACATGTTGGCGCAATTGGCGCCCGGCGATTTGAACAAAGTGTTTTTCTGTACCTCGGGTTCAGAGGCGGCAGACACCTCGCTGAAAATCGCGCTGGCCTACCACCGCGCCCGAGGACAAGGGCAGCGCAATGTGTTTATCGGTCGCGAGCGCGCTTACCACGGCGTGGGCTTTGGCGGCATGAGCGTGGGCGGTATTCCCGGTAACCGCAAAGCATTTGGTTCGGCGATGTTGCCCAAGGTTGACCATTTGCGCTTTATCCACGACCCGGTGAACCATGCGTATGTGCAAGGTGAATTGCCGGTGTTTGCCGAGGACTGGTTGCTCGAATTGGAACAACGCATTTTGCCGTTGCATGACCCGAGCAATGTGGCGGCCATCATTGTTGAGCCGGTGGCGGGCAGCGCGGGCTGGTACATACCGCCCAAGGGTTATCTGCAACGACTGCGACAAATATGCGACAAGCACGGCATCTTGTTGATCTTTGATGAAGTCATCACCGGTTTCGGTCGCATGGGCACGCCGTTTGCCGCCGATTACTTTGGTGTCGTGCCGGACATGTTGAACTTTGCCAAATGCGTCACCAACGGCGTCATCCCGTTGGGCGGCGTGATCTGTCGCGATGCGGTGTACGAGGCCGTGGTGCATACCGAGTCACCTGCACATGCCATCGAGTTTTCGCACGGTTACACCTATTCAGGTCACCCGGTCGCATGTGCGGCGGCCATTGCCACCATGCGTTTGTTGGCAGAAGAAAAATTGTTTGACCGCGCCGCCAGCATGGGACCGGTGCTGGGCGATGCCGTGCATGCCGCCATTCGAGGTTTACCGAATGTGGTGGGTATCCGCTCCTTGGGCTTAGCTGCGGCGGTGGAATTGAGTCCTTCTGACAAAGGCGCCGGTCAGCGCGGCTATGCGGTCTTTTTGGAATGTTTAAAGCACGGCGTATTGGTGCGCAGTGCCGGTGACAACATGGTGCTGGCCCCCGCCTATGTGGTGGAAAAAAAGCAGATTGAGCAGATGGTGGATGTGCTGGCGCAGGCGATCAAGCGGGCTGCCTAAATCGATGGAACAGGGGCCACGAAAACCCCTGACGCTGGGTTTATGGCCCCAACACTTTGCGCAGGTTTTGTTCGAACACATCCCCGTTAGATTGGGCAATGCGTACTTTCACCGGCAGATAGCCATGCGCTGGCGACAGCCACATATCGGCGGTCTGGTCATGGTTTTGCAGTGGCAAGCGGCTGACTTTCAATGCCGTCAATTTGCCTGCGGGCAGGTTCAATAGTTCGCTGTCTGCCACTTGAAAGGACCACAGCTCTGCGCTTTTAGATGACACGATTTGAAAGCTCAGTTGTTGTCCGGGTTGACGCAATTCAGGCGAACCTGCCAGCAATGCGGCGAGCTGTGCAAACAGGCTCAAACGGTCTTGTGCCGCCACTTGCAAGGCTTGCGGCGTGCTGTTGGCGCTGAACACCACTTGGCCCTTCTCGCGCTCGAAATGCGCGGCCAGTTCTTGTTTGTTTTTCTCGCCAAAGCGTTTGGGTTGCAGCCCTTGGGGGCCGAGTTGGCCGACGCTGGTTTGTATGCGCGAACCCAACAGCATGTGGCTGATGTCCAGCTTCATCTGGTAATTCACACTGTCATGTTGCCAGAGCAATTCACCACTGGCGTTGAAGCGCAGGCCTTTGCTTTCACCCACCACGTCATATTGAAATTTAACCGGCTGTGGCCACACAAAGCGGGCTTGCGTCAGCCAAGGGGGTGCGGCAAGCGTGTCTGCGGTCACCGGGGCAGGCACAGGGGCAAGCACAGGGGTTTCTGCGGGTGGTGGTGCGTCGGGTGCTGC
>CAMDSU010000132.1 GCA_945907335.1 Bordetella parapertussis
TAGCACGCCATCAGCGCCGAGCATGACTTGGCTGACCTGAGGGGGGCCGGGCAGGGACGCCATCACCACATCTGCTTGTGCCACGGCTTGGGCGACCGAGTGGGCTGCTTTGGCACCCAAGGCCACCAAGTTTGCTGTTTTTTCTGGCATTGAGTCCAACACCGTGACGTCATAACCGGCGCGTACCAAATTGGCGGCCATGGGGTTACCCATATTACCAACACCGATAAAAGCCACAGTTGGCAGGTAGTTCATGATTTTTTAAACTTCAGAAACTGCGGCTTATCACCCGCATAAGGCTGGTAAATGAAGCCAAAACCTTTTAGCAGCTCCAAGGCTTCGGGAAAAGGGTAGGTGCGGTAATGGATGGTTTGCGCCATCAGCGTAGTGTCTCCATCAGCCAAATAGTAGTGCTTTATGAAGCCATGGTCAGCAGGCTCAATTTTTTGCGAATACAGCATTCCGTTAGAGATGGGACTTGCGTAATCATGGTGCGGGCCTTGAACGCCCAGCAGCAGTTGACCACCTGCTTTGACATGCTGCCCCACTTTGGATAAACCCTGCCGATTGGGTTCTTCTTGTGCAATGTGGCTGACCAAAAAAGGCTCTGTGTCTCCGTCAATAACGAAATACCACACGCCGCCATAGGAAAAAGCCAAGTCGTAGGTTTGTTTCAAATGTAATTCAGTTACGTTTTGGTGTTGCAACGTCACTTGGGGGAAATTTTGCAAGCGTTGCTGGGCAATGGACAACATGGCTTGGGTTAAGTCCACGCCAGTCAAGGCCAGGCTAGGTTGACGCTTGGCCAAAGTTTCCAGTATCAAACCGGTGCCACAACCAATTTCTAGGACTTGGGAAAAAGGCAAATGTTGCACCAAGTTATCTACAATTTTGTCGTAATCATAATAACCAGATCTCATTATTAAGTCGTAATAAACCGACATATTCGTGTAATCGCCCATTATCTTCCCTGGTAAACAGTTGACCGAGAGATCAGGATGGCGCCATTTAGCGTAGCCCCCTAAAATTTGGAGCAAGCATATCAGCCTCAAACCAGCACACTTTTCTTCATCAGCCACCAGCGGATCACGCCGTGGCTTTAGTTCATTACCGCGCGCGCTCTTTGGTAGCTTGCGCGGGCACGTCATGGACTTAGGACATGTCTCGGACACCATAAATCACTGTCTATCCTAGGGGGGACGGTCAGGACAGACGGACAAGACACCCCCCCTTTAGGTGGGAGGGTATGTCCAATGTCCAGAAGTTAAAACGGGTTTTCTCTGGCAAGTGGGGAGTTAACTCAACTTCATTGGTTAGGTTCGTTAAAGCAGCTTTTCTCAACCTCGTCATACATGGCTGCGCGCTGCGTGTCGCTGTGATAGACGTGCCAAATTTGATCCGCAATCGCGCGTGTCAAATGCTTGAACTCTGGGTTGCAATGGTGTTTGAGTTGGTCTTGAAAAGTGGTTTGTCCGCGTTGCCATTTGTTCTCTCGCAAAATGAACGCATAGTGCACCAGTTCATGGCCTACCCCCCAGGTCACCATTTCCTTGCTGTATTGCTCGATAGTACGCGGGGCGATACTGATTTGCATTGCATACTCAGGAAATTTCTCAGTCGGATATTGAAAACCCATGCGTGCAAAAGGCGGCACATGCCAGTCCAAAACCAATTTAGGTGGTGGTAAATCCGCAGGTGCGTGCGTGCTTGTTTTCACAAAATCCCATAACCGACCAATGACGTCGTAATCGATTTCAGGAGGCGTGTATTCGATTTGTTTGAAATCATTGGCGGCCATGACTGAGCAGCACAGCCACACGCTTGAAAATGCAAAAAGAACCTTGTTTAACCGCATGCCTTATTCCTTGGAATAACTCCTAGTTTGGCATCAGGAGACCAAAGCCGGACTGGCCATGGGACATGCCCCTAACCCGCACGGGGTAGTGCGTGAATCACAAGGTAACGGAGTCGAACTTTGACTTTTGAGGGTTCTAGCTCCAAGCATGGAGTCGAACTTTGGCTTTTCGTATTCCAACCCCGCATCTAGAGCCTAACTTTTCGCGTGCAAAATGACGCTGCTTAGTGCAAAAAGTACGAAGTGCTGGAAAATTGTAATTTACGATTTTTTGGCAATTACACGAAATATTACTCGGCGGACGAAAAGCTATGTGCAAATGCATAACGACCTCTCAATATTCGGAGAAAGGTATACAGGCTAGCTTTCCATGCCAAAAAATTCATTAGAGAAATTTACATTTCATGCTTGAATCCACCACTTCATAAATTCGGATAAACCGAATTATTTCTTTTGAACCATTGCCCCAGCTACTCGTCCGCCCTTTTGAATTTCCAATTCCCCATACTGAAGCGTGCCATCAATCAGTCCAGTTGAATGAATAAAGACAAGATCAGTGCAGATGACATCTTGATAAATCTCACCGCGAACACTGATTTCTTTTGTGCGAATTACACCTTTAACCATTCCGCCCTTGCCTACATCAAGACGCCCAACAGTAATCTCACCAGTGACAGAACCGTTGATCGAGGCCATGCCTTTTGCAGAAATAGAACCTTCAAAGGTAACGCCATATCCTATGAACAAGCAATCGACGGCATCAGTATTTGAATTAACTTCCTCGGTATCAATCATGACTTCTCATTCAAAATAATTTGCTCTGGAAATGGTTCAGGGATTCGTATAAGGTTGCCTTGGTAGTACAACTTTATTTTGGAAAATTCATGGCTAAAAATCTTAAATGGCGGCTGGCCATGTACGGTCTTCGCCTCCATAGGTTTGAAGCTTAATGTTTTGATTTCATTGGCATGGTCCATGACACAAACAGAAACTGAATCACTCGCTACCAAGTGAACGTAGTTGCCAGGCTTCATTGGCTTGGTAGCAATTTTTTCAATTGAACGAGTATCCCAATCACACTCTGTTGATAAGCTGATTTTGTTCATTTTTACTGTCGATGACAATCCTTTGTCAGATTCAACACTTGGGAGAAAAACTGCTTTTTGTTCAGTATGGGGGGCATTTTTTTGTTTTCCAATGTCTTCCTTCATTGAGTCAGGTCTTTGACTTTGAAAAAAAAAGAGTGCGATTAAAGTCACTCCAAAGCAAATCATGTAAAGATGGTTGGTTGAAACTCTAAAGTTAAATGGTTCTAGAATTTTCATTAGTTTTGTATAAACAACACCTTCAGTCAGGGGAGCAGGTAATTCAGCAACAACAGCAAACAAACCTGACTCTATTGCCTCTTCTTTATGTGCAATGTGTACAACTTCAACCCCAAAAGATCGGATCAATTTCCGACCTACCGTGAATTTAATTTCTGGGGTGTAAAAGGCTGATTCCCCTCCCTCTTCCAGCTGCTTGATTTGCATCTTTGAAAGGGAATAGTTGCTTGCCAGCGTTGAAATATCAATTCCAGCAGCAATTCGTAATGACCGCAACTGCTCACAATGCTCAGGCAACCAAATAAATTTACTCATGGTTGCTTCGCAAGATGAGCCATTGCTAAGTTGAAGAATGCGCTAAAAGCGAGGCGTAACGATTGGGGGCAACTGAAGAAAGGTTTATTCCTGTTAAAGCCTCTTTCCTCTTTCGAATCCAAGTCATGGGTGTCATGAGTTTGTTTTTTGAAAACTCTGATTGCAAAGTCAAATGATCTAAACCGCTCACATTTATCAAATCAATCCAGTTGATCTGCTGATTGATATTCATATCAATCCATAAACACAAATCATCTATGGTTTTGTGATTTATTTGTGTGCTATTAAGAGTAAGTTGCTTGGCTAACATTTGTCAATTCACCAAAATAGTGCAAAATCAAGTGTATTTCATATATGTAGATTAAGTGTTCGGCTTATTTAAACGCATTGAAAATCTTGAAAAAATCAGCATTACCAAGGAAAAAGCCCAGTCAAAGTCGATCTCAGATGACTTTGCAATCTCTTCAAGATGCATTTGTTCGGGTTTTGATTGACCGCGGATATGAAAAAATGACCATCCGTGAAGTTGTAGCTGTTGCTGGCGTTGGGATTGGCACCTTTTACGATTACATGCCAAATTTAAGATCATTGGCAGCCTCAGCCATCAATAAACGCTGCACAGAATCTGCGGCAGTTTTGAGTTCAACCATGATTGATCATGAAGGACTTTCAATTGAGTTAACGGTTGAACAATTGTTAAAAGCGTTAGTCAAAGAAGGCTTTGGTAATCCCAAGGAATGGACAGCGTTGTTGATGCTTGAACGCTTGGTCTCATCTGCTGCAGGATTAAAGAAAATTCACGATCTTTATGTGCAAATATGGTCCCATGCCATAAGGCATTCAACTTTTGATATTGATGAGGACAAACTGATCAGCGTATCCAGAATGGCCCATGCGATCAGCTATGGCTGGTACTCGCATGACCTGCTTTTCTATATTGACGATCCGCGTCACACAAGATCGATTGAAGAAATTGCCCAAGGTATTATTGGAATTATCAAACTTACAGTTTCTCCAGTACTGAATAGAAACCAGAATACATTGCTAGGTAGCTCAGTCGTTAGAGTGCTGGACTAGCCAAAGCTAAATATAACTTCTCCGCAACTGTAAAAATTACGATTACAGCATCCTATTTGTTACTGTAAAAATAGTTTGGCTTTAAACTCCGAAATGGGCAAATGAAACGTCGAAGCTAGTTGATGAGTTGGTTAGACTCCGAAAATTAAACTCTACCAATTTGGGCCCTAACAATTCGATGTCCGATCATGGAGTCGAACTTTTAAGAAATTTAGTTCGAGCCCCAAACGTGTCGTCGAAGTTTTGGGGTCAAAATTCGCGGGTCAAAACCTGAAAAACTAGGTTTTCACCTCGCCAGTTGCAATATGCAACTCTTGGCTAATTACACGAAATATTACACGTTCCGTAATTATCAATATAAGTCATTGATTTATAATGTTTTTTGACGAGCCTGGATTTCTGTTAATCCGTAGGTCCCTGGTTCGAGCCCAGGTCGAGGAGCCAACAAACACGGGGCTTACATGCCCTTTTTTGTTTTTAGGCATCTGCAGCTCTTCAGAGCATAAAATCTAGAAAATATCGTTTAAATTTGAAAAAAATCATCATCATTGCAGGACCCAACGGCGCAGGCAAAACCACATTTGCCCGTGACTTTTTACCTGCTGAAGCCCAAACGCTGCGTTTTATCAACGCCGACTTGATTGCTGCTGGCTTGGCTCCATTCAATCCAGAGACTGCATCCTTCAAGGCAGGCCGGTTGATGCTGGAAGAAATTGATGAATGCGTGGATGCTGGACACAGCTTTGCTTTTGAAACCACGCTGTCGGGCATGGTCTACTTGAAAAAGATCGCTTTGTGGCAAGCTCATGGCTACCAAGTTAAGCTCTGGTTCTTGTTGCTGCCCAATGAAGACATTGCAGTGTCAAGGGTTGCACGCCGTGTTCTGCAAGGTGGGCACAACATTCCTGAAGATGTGATTCGCCGACGCTTTAAAGCAGGCTTGGAAAATTTTCATGAGCGTTACCGCAAGGTTGTTGATTCATGGGCCATCTTTGACAGCTATCACCGCCCACC
>CAMDSU010000133.1 GCA_945907335.1 Bordetella parapertussis
GCCTGATGCATTGCATGCGGTGGTGTCTGCGCCATTGCCCATGGGGCGAGAGAATTTGTCTGCACCACCCTTGGTGCTGTCTCAACTCAAGGCTTCACATCTCTGGCCAGAGATGGAATTTAAATTAGGCGTGACACATTTGAGCAGTGCACTAATTGACCAATGGATCACTGAGCATGTGCTTCCCGGGCAAGCCCGTGCTCCATTGCCAACCCGCATGCTGCAAGGCATGCTCACCGGCTTCATCGACCTGGTGTTTGAGCATGACGGGCGCTACTGGGTACTTGACTACAAGTCAAATGGTTTGCCAGACTACCAAGCCGCCACATTGAACAACGCCGTGCTCGATAAACGCTACGACGTGCAATATGTGCTTTATCTGTTGGCATTACACCGGCTGTTGTCTTCGCGCTTGCCCAACTACGACTATGAGCGGCATATCGGTGGTGCGGTCTATGTGTTTTTACGCGGTGTCCAAAGCGAGGGTGCCGGGGTACACCACATGAAGCCGCCTTACACGCTGATCCAGCAACTTGACCTTGCTTTTGTCGGAGATGGTTCATGAAACTCAGTGAACTGACACGCACCGGCTGGCCAGGCAGTGCACGCACACCCTTGCAAGCTCTTGACTTGGCGTTTGCACAATTCTGTCAACAGCAGCAACCCTCAGAATGGATACAGCACCGCTGGTTGGCTGCATTGACCAGTTACCAATGGGGACGCGGTCACGCTTGTTTGGAACTGCGCGACTGGTCAACGCAAGCTGTAAGCGTTTTGGATTGGACACCAGAACAATGCCAATCTTTGCCTGCGGATTTGCTCTCGGCCGTGGACAGCTTGCCTTGGGCACAAGGGGAGCAATCCCCGCTGGTACGGGATGGCACGCGTTTGTATTTGCGTCGCGCATGGCACGCCGAACAAACCATTCGCACCAATCTGAATGCGCGTTTGCAACATACTGTCACGTCACCTCCTGATCTACCAGCTCAGCTAGACGCGTTGTTTGGTCCACCAGGTGCAACGCCTGACATGCAACGCCAGGCCTGCGCCCACGCCGCTCAACATGCAGTGACCTTGATCACGGGGGGGCCGGGCACCGGAAAAACCACCACGGTGGTCAAACTCCTGCAACTGTTGCAAGCCAACGCAGCATTACCTTTGCGCGTGGTGTTGACAGCACCCACTGGCAAAGCCGCCGCGCGTTTGTCGCAAACCCTGTTGCAAGCGCGTTCACGGTTGCCCGACCCACACGCGCAAGCCCAACCAGAGGCTGCGCTCACCTTGCACCGCTGGTTGCTGTCCGAATCCGCAAAACCGAACAGCATTACTTCACCAGACGTGGTGGTGATTGACGAAGCCTCCATGATTGACTTGGAACTGATGGCCCGTGTGTTGCAAGCCGTGCCCTTGTCGGCCCGACTGGTTTTATTGGGCGACAAAGACCAGTTGGCCTCGGTTGAAGCGGGCGCTGTCATGGCGCAACTGTGCCAGGGCAAGTTGCTGTCTGCACACACCATCAGTTTGGTGCATAGCCACCGGTTTGATGCCAACCAAGGCATTGGCCAATGGGCGCGTGCGGCCAACCTGGGCAACAGCCAGGCCTTGCTTGCCCTCTGGCAAGCAGCGCCCCAAGGGTGTTTTGTGGCTGACGCCGTGGTGTCTCGCTTGCATGAAAGCCGCAGCACAGACGCCGCCACATTGGCGCAACTCAAAACTTGCTGGCAACCTTGGTTGGACCAATTGGCGGAGGTTCAAAACGGCGTCACCCCCTGCGACGATGCATTGGCGTTAGGCCTGTTACAAAGCTTTACCAGCGTAGGTGTGTTGTGCGCATTGCGAGAAGGTCGTTGGGGTGTGCAAAGCTTTAACCGCCAACTGCAACAGGCATTAGGGTTTGCAGACCAAGCCTGGTTTGTGGGTCGCCCGGTGATGGCCCGACGAAACGACTATGCATTGGGCATCATGAACGGCGACTTGGGACTGTGCTTACCCAGGTGGATAGACGGTGCAGTTCGCCTGCGGGTGGCCTTTTCCGACGCCAATGGTGGCGTGCGTTGGCAAGTGCCCGGGCGGCTTGACGATGTAGAAACCGTGTTTGCCATGACCGTACACCAGTCGCAAGGCTCAGAGTTTGAACAAGTGTTGCTGGTGCTGCCTGACAAGCCCGTGCCTCTGCTGACGCGCGAACTGATTTACACCGGCATGACTCGCGCAAAAAAACGTTTGTGCGTATGGGCGCCCACCCCGCAAGTGCTGTTGCAGGCGGTAGAAAAACAGGTCCAACGCAGCGGCGGGTTGGACTGAGCAGCCCGTTTTTTCTTCAATGGCAAAATGCGGGCATGAACCCGAACCGTTGTTTGAAATGGATCTCTGCCCTGTGGCTGTTGTGCATGCCTTGCATGGCCATGGCGGATTGGGAAAAAGTCGATGAAAACTACCTGGCCGTGGTCTACATAGACCCCGACAAAATCCGCGCCAGCAGCGTATTTCCCCAAGCTTGGCATTTGATCGATTTGAACGATAAATCGAAAGCCGGCGTCAAATCGCGGTTAGTGCTGATGGAATACGATTGTCATGAACGAAGAAGACGAACACTGGCATTTGCCTCCAAGTCCGACGCCATGGGCGAAGGTAAAACCTTGTTCACCAGTACCCAGTCCACGCCCTGGAAACCGGTAAGCGGCGACACGGTGGCCGAAAAAGTCATCGAAATGTTGTGCGGCCAAACTTCACACTCCAAAGGCCACAGCAAAGCCAAAGAAGATAAATCAGCGCCTGCCAAAGATGCGCAAGGCGATGGAAATGGAGCGCCGGCCGCCAAAGCTGAAGCCAAACCCGGTCATTGAACAGACCTACATTTCATTCAGGAACACTATGCAAGTCACCAAACACACCGACCATTTCGCCTCTGCACCGCAATTGGAGCCCGAGCACATGGCGGCTTTGGCACAACATGGTTTTCACACGGTGATCAATAACCGCCCCGATATGGAAGGTGGCCCTGATCAACCGACCTCAGCACAAATGCAAGCAGCCGCTGAGGCTGCTGGTTTGGTTTACCACTATTTGCCTGTCATCAGTGGGGCTGTCACGCCAGAGCAGGTGGTCAGTATGGCGGCGTTGGTCAATGATGCGCCTGGTCCGGTACTGGCGTTTTGCCGAAGTGGTGCAAGGTCTACGCAGCTTTGGATGATGGGCCAGAATTGAAAATCTGTTTACGACTCAGCCACTGAACTGAGCTTGCGCGAATTGATGGGATCGCGAAACACCAACGGCTTGACCTCGACGCGCTTGACATCAGGCACCTGCGCATAAGCCACGGCATCTAACACTACCTGATGGTGTGGCGACTTGTCACAGACAGGGTCAGCATTTGCAGCGTCGCCTGTCAGCATCAAAGCCTGACAACGGCAGCCGCCCAAATCTTTTTCTTTTTCCGGACAAGTGCTGCAAGGCTCTTTCATCCAGGCATCACCCCGGTAATGGTTGAACGCTTCGGACTCGTACCAAATGTCTTTCACCGACATATCTTTCACATTCGGAAACTCCAAATGCTTGATCATTTTTGCCGTGTGGCATGGCAGCGCAGAACCATCTGGCGTGATGGTCAGAAAAATATTTCCCCAACCATTCATGCATTTTTTTGGACGGGTTTCATAGTAGTCCGGCACGACAAAGAAGATGCGCAATTTGTCACCCAGCTTTTCGCGGTATTCGTTCGTGACACGCTCGGCGCGTTGCAACTGCTCGCGACTGGGCATCAAACCTTCACGGTTGAGTTGTGCCCATGAATAGTATTGGCTGTTGGCCAATTCGAGGTATTCAGCACCCAGGTCGACAGCCAGTTCAATGATCTTGTCGATGTAGTCAATATTCAAACGGTGGATGACGCAATTGAGCACCATCGGCCACCCATTGTCTTGAATCAGTTGTGCGGCTTTTTGTTTGAGCGCAAATGTTTTGGTGTGCGACAAAAAATCATTCAATTCCCGGGTGGAATCTTGAAATGACAACTGCACATGGTCCAAGCCAGCCAGCTTGAGTGCCTTGGCGCGCTCAGGCGTAAAGCCGATGCCAGAGGTCAATAAATTGGTGTAGAAACCGAGCTTGTGTGCTTCAGCCACCAATTCTTCCAAATCATCACGCACCAGCGGCTCGCCGCCTGAAAAACCGCATTGCACACTGCCGGCCGCTCGCGCGTCGCGCAAGACTTTGAGCCATTCTTGCGTGCTTAATTCAGGGCCATGTTGTGTGTAGTCCACCGGGTTGTAGCAAAACACGCAATGCAGCGGACAGGCATACGTGACCTCTGCCAGTAACCACAAAGGTGGACCGACTGCGACTTCCTTGCCATTCACCATGGGAGTCATGCTTTTACCCATCCTTGTTGTTTCGCGATATCTAAAAAAGCCAACACGTCATTTTGCAAACCGGTGGCTTCGAAATCCTTTTCCAGCTCTGCGATCAATGCCACCACGTTTTTTTTGCCGTCCAAGCGCTTGATGATTTCACCTGCGCTGCCGTTCAACTTCACCATACCCTCTGGGTAGAGCAACACCCAAGACTGCTGCACTTCTTCCCATTGCAACCGGTACATGGCGGACAAAGCAGGTGTGCTTTGAAGCACTGTGTCATCAACGCTCATGTTTTGGGTCCAGTGATTTGCACATTGCATTGGTCCAGCATGATGGCGTCTGCCAATGACCACAACACATTGAGTTTGAACTGCAAAATTTCCAGCGCTCGCTCTTGCATGGCGCGGGTCTGGCTGAAATAGTCCAGGGTGAATTTCAGGCCGTGCGCCACATCACGACGCGCTTGCGTCAAACGGTTTTTGAAATACTGCAAACCCGTGGCATCTACCCATGGGTATTTTTCTGGCCAAGTATCAATACGCTGCTGGTGAATATGGGGCGCAAACAACTCGGTCAAACTAGAGGCCACCGCTTCTTGCCAAGGCTGACGGCGCGCAAAATTGACATACGCGTCCACCGCAAAACGACTGGCAGGTGCCACATAACGCAATGAGGTGACATCGTCCCGGCTTAAACCAACGGCTTGTCCTAAATGGATCCAGGCCTCGATGCCTCCCTCGTCTTTCAAGCCATTCAACTCGAAACCATCATGGTCAAGGATGCGCAAAATCCATTCACGACGAATCTCACGGTTGTTGCAATTGGACAAAATAGCAGCGTCCTTGAGGGGAATGGAAATTTGGTAATAAAAACGGTTCGCTACCCAGCCACGCAATTGCGCGGCGTTGAGCTTGCCCTCGGCCATCATCACGTGAAATGGATGATGGATGTGATAACTGGTACTTTTACCGCGCAGCAAAGTTTCAAATTCTTCTGCGCCCCAAGGGGTGCGGGTATCAGCGAGCGCTTCGTTCATTGCGTTGTTCACAGGGTGATCTCCATGCCATCAAATGCCACCTCGATGCCGTGTGCGGTCAAGATCTGGCGTTGTGGGCTACTGTCGTCCAAGATAGGGTTGGTGTTGTTGATGTGGATCAAAATTTTTCTGACATGAGCGGGCAATTTATCCAGCCATTCGATCATGCCGTCGGCGCCGCTTTGCGGCATGTG
>CAMDSU010000134.1 GCA_945907335.1 Bordetella parapertussis
ACCACAGACCGCGGCAAGGTGTATGCCATCGGCCGTATCGGCGTCTTCACGCCCAACGGATCGCCACTCAAAGCCGATGGCAGTTTGAAAGATTTGGCGGCCAGCTTGCAAGACGGACGCTTGCAAAAATTGGCCATCGCCAACCCCGAACATGCACCCTATGGAGAGCGCGCCAAACAGGTGTTGCAAAACGCCGGGTTGTGGAGCGCAGTGCAAAGCAAATTGATTTTGGGCGAAAACATTTCGCAGGCCGCGCAATTCACCTTGTCGGGGTCCGCACAAGCGGGCATCATCGCGCAGTCTTTGGCCGTGGCACCTGCGTTCACAGGCAAAGGACGGTTTGATTTGATTGATGCGAAAAATCACCAGCCTTTGGTGCAGCGCATGGTGTTGATCAAACCCGTGTCCGCTGCCGCACAGTCTTTTTATGATTACCTGGGCAGTGCACCGGCGCAGGCGGTACTGTCACGGTATGGCTTTGCCGTGCCTTGATTCACAGGAGAACATCATCGATTGGCAAGCGCTTTCACTGTCATTGAAACTCGCCGCGGTCACGCTGGCATTGTTGTTGCCGCCCGGCATGCTGCTCGCGCGTTGGTTGGCCTATACCGAGTTCAAAGGCAAATACCTGATTGAGGCCTTGGTGGTTTTGCCCTTGGTGTTGCCACCCACCGTGCTGGGCTATTACCTGCTGGTGTCATTTGGTGCGGCCTCACCCTTGGGTCAGTGGTTGTCAGAGCAAGGCATTCAACTTGCGTTTCATTTCTCCGGCTTGGTTGTGGCTTCCGTGTTGTTCAATATTCCGTTTTTGGTGCAACCCATACAGCGCGCGTTTGAGGCTGTGCCAGCCAACTTGAACGAAGCCGCCGCCGTATGCGGGCTAGGCAGTTGGGCCACATTCTGGCGGATCGAGTTGCCCTTGGTCTGGCCCGGCGTGTTGTCGGCCATGGTGCTGACATTCGTGCATACCTTGGGTGAGTTCGGTGTGGTGTTGATGATGGGCGGCAGTATTCCGGGCGAAACCAAAACACTGGCGATTTCTATTTACGACCGTGTGCAAGCTTTTGATATCCAATCGGCTGACCGCATGGCCTTGCTGTTACTCCTCATGTCTTTGTTGGCTGTGGCGGCTTCGTTTTTTGCTACTTCGCGATTGACGAGGCGCAGATGACCACAGGCACTAACGAAAATAACAGCTTAGGTTTGCATGTCAGTGTGAGCCAACACTTGCCCATGCCTTTGCAAGGCAGTTTCAGCTGCGAACCCGGACAAATGCTGGCACTCGTAGGTCCCTCCGGTGCAGGCAAAACATCCATGTTGCGATTGATGGCCGGTTTGCTTAAACCCTCACAAGCCAAAGTACAGATAGCAGGTGAAATTTGGTGCGACACAGACCAAGGCATTTGTTTGTCTGCGCGTCAACGTCTGGTCGGTCTGGTGTTTCAAAACTACGCTTTGATGCCGCACATGAACGCCATAGACAATGTGTCGCTTGCCATGTTGCACTTGCCCGTGAAAGCGCGTGTGCATGCCGCCATAGACTGGCTGAATCGCATGGGCTTGACTCCTGAGCAACAACAACGTCTGCCCGCGATGTTGTCCGGTGGTCAACAACAACGGGTTGCGCTGGCCAGGGCCTTGGCCAGACAGCCTAAGTTGTTGCTGATGGACGAACCGTTTTCCGCTGTGGATCAAATGAGCCGCAGAGGGCTTTACACGTTGATTGCCGACCTGCGCCGCGACTTGCACATACCCATCGTGCTGGTCACGCATGATTTGAACGAAGCCAGACAACTGGCAGACAAACTGGTGGTGATGGATGCAGGTCAGGTGTTGCAGCAAGGTACACCTGCGCATATCCATCGATCTCCACGCAATGCGCGAGTCGCAGATCTGGTTGGCATACCCAACCGTTTTCATGGCAGATGGAGCGGTGCACAAGGACCTTACCCGGCGCCGCAAGGGTATGCTTGGTTGCAATGGTTGTTCTCGCCGCAGGATACCCAAGGCGTGCATTTGCTGGTTCACGACAAGGGCCGGTTAAAGAAACAAAACCAAGCAGTGACTTGGGTGATCCAAGGCGACGGTTTATCGGTGCATGACCACGCGCCAGATGTGATCAGCAATCCACCATCTATTGCATTGACTGCCAGATTGACCTCGCTGCGCAGCCTGGGTGAGATTTCTTTGGCGACGTTGGTGTTGGATAAGCCTGCTGGTTGCCAGATGCAGTTAACCTTATCCGGATCATGGCGTCAACATTTACAGCCAGAACAAACTGTGGCCGTTCACATGGATTGCAGCTGGATACATGTGATGCCTGTGCGCGATGAGGGTCAATCAAGTTCGTGATGTGTTCAGTGCAAGGCGTACTCTTAGCTCATGTGCAACACGCAATATGCAGAACTTTTCAAGAGAACTCTGCTGAGAAAACAGCACTATCAAAGCATTCATCTGCTGTGACGTAATGCTCATTAAATTGAAGATTAATTTAAGAAAAGTTATGAGCAAGACCAGCTGAGCCATTCAAAGTCACTATTTGCTAAAAAATTTTCATGACTTGGTGACAGGGTTCAAAGTCTGACGGTATTGCACCACGGCTTGTGTCACCAGTTCAGACAACTCAGTGGTTTGGCCGTTGTCCATGCATTCAAAAAGTTTCAAGCGCATGCGTGGCTCCCAAAACTTACGAATATGGTTGGCAATGCCTTCCAACGCCTCTTCACGGTCCGGGTAGGCTGAGAAAAATTGACCAATTTGATTGGCCATACTGACCAGGTTATGGATGTCCATGGGTTTCAGTCTCGGTGGATTCAATAAAAGCTGTGGATAAAAACCGCTCGGGGTAGCTATAAGCGGTGAAGCTGTCGCCGCGCACCTGACCGGCGAGCAGCAGGTTGTGGGACAGAGCTATCTCGACGGCCAAGCGCGTCGGTGCTGACACCGCAGTCAATGCGCCTGCGCCGGATTGGATGGTTTTTTGCACCATCTCAAAACTGGCGCGACTGGTGATGCAAACAAAGCCTTGCATCGCATCCACATGGGCTTTGGTCATCGCGCCAATGAGTTTGTCCAGGGCGTTGTGACGGCCAACATCTTCACGCACGATGTGAATGACACCTTTCATATCAGACCAAGCAGCCGCGTGCGTGGCTCCGGTTTGCAATTTCAAAGGTTGCAGCGCACGCAGTCCGGCGTGCGCGCGTTGCATGGCTTGCACATCCACATTCACCACTGGCGCTTGCGGCAATGACAACTTGACTTGCGCCAAGCTGTCTGTGCCACACAAGCCGCAACCGGTGCGCCCAGCCATACTGCGTTTGCGTTCTTTCAAACGCGCTTCGCATTGGGCTGCAATGTCGATGTGTACTTCCATGCCAAGTGCTTGCTCAAGGACTTCAACACCATACAGTTGCGAAGCTTGGTCTATCAAACCTTCACTCAGCGCAAAACCGAGTGCAAAGTCTTCCAAGTGCAAAGGCGTGGCCATCATGACGGCATGTGAGATACCGTTGAACACCAAGGCCACTGGCACTTCTTCTGCCAGATGTTCACTTGATGCCAATTGCATCTTCACTTGCCGACCACCTCAAAACTGTCTGACTGTGCTTTGGCGAGTAAATCCAGTTGGTTTTTATTGAAACGCTGGTAGTTTTGCTGCCATTCGGAAGGCTGACTCACCGCCACGACTTGCACCGCTGTCACTTTGTACTCGGGGCAGTTGGTGGCCCAGTCGGATGCATCGGTGGTGATCACATTCGCGCCGGATTCAGGGAAGTGGAAGGTGGTGTAGACCACACCGGCTTGCATGGCCTCGGTCACGCGGGCCCGCAACACGGTGCGCCCGGAGCGGCTCTCGATGCCTACCCAGTCATGGTCGTTGATGCCGCGTTCTTCAGCATCATGCGGGTGAATGTCCAAGCGGTCTTCGTCGTGCCACTGGTTGTTGTCGGTGCGCCGGGTTTGCGCGCCCACGTTGTATTGCGACAAGATGCGACCCGTGGTCAGCAGTAAAGGAAATTTACGCGTGACTTTTTCTGGTGTCGCCACGTACTGCGTCGGGAAGAATTTGCCTTTGCCGCGCACAAAGCCTTGGGTGTGCATGATGTCAACGCCTGCGTCTGCGGTGTCCGCATTGCAAGGCCATTGCAAGCTGGTGTGCTGGTCAATTTTTTCGTAGCTGACGCCGGCAAAACTTGGTGTCAGTGCAGCAATTTCTTTCATGATTTCTTGCGGATGCGCATAGTGCATGTCGTAGCCAAGCGCTTTCGCCAGTTTGACCGTGACTTCCCAGTCGGCCAAGCCAGCCATCGGCGGCATGGCCTGACGCACACGCGATATGCGACGCTCGGCATTGGTGAAAGTGCCGTCTTTTTCCAAGAAGGAGGAACCCGGCAAAAACACATGCGCGTATTTGGCGGTTTCATTCAAAAAGATGTCTTGCACCACGATGCATTCCATCGCCGACAAGGCCGCGGCCACGTGTTGCGTGTCCGGGTCGGATTGCACAATGTCTTCGCCTTGGCAATACAAACCAAGGAAAGAGCCGTCCATGGCGGCGTCAAACATATTGGGAATGCGCAAGCCGGGTTCGGGGCTGAGTGTCACGCCCCATGCACCTTCAAACAATGTGCGGGTGGTGGTGTCAGAGATATGGCGGTAGCCGGGCAACTCGTGTGGGAAGCTACCCATGTCGCAAGCACCTTGCACATTGTTTTGACCGCGCAAGGGGTTGACGCCCACGCCTTCGCGTCCGACCATGCCGCAAGCCATAGACAAATTGGCAATGCCCATGACCATGGTCGTACCTTGTGAATGCTCGGTCACGCCTAGGCCGTAGTAAATGGCCGAGTTAGGGCCTGCGGCGTACATGCGGGCAGCGGCGCGCACTTCGGCTGCGGGCACACCAGTGACGCTCTCGAAAGCCTCGGGTGAATTTTCGTGCTTGGAAACAAACTCGCACCATTCGTTAAAGCTCTTGTCATCACAACGGTTGGCCACATAGTCTTTGGCGACCAGGCCTTCGGTGACCACCACGTGTGCCAGTGAGTTGATGAGCGCGACATTGGTGCCGGGGCGCAAAGCCAAATGGTGTTGCGCCTTCACGTGCGGGCTGCTGACCAGATCGATTTTGCGCGGGTCAGCGACGATGAGCTTGGCGCCATCGCGTAAACGGCGTTTCATGCGGGACGCAAACACCGGGTGTGCATCCGTGGGGTTGGCGCCTATGACCAGCAATACATCGGCGTGTTCCACCGATTTGAAGGTTTGCGTGCCGGCCGATGTGCCAAAAGTTTGACCCAGACCGTAGCCGGTGGGTGAATGGCAAACGCGGGCGCAGGTGTCGACGTTGTT
>CAMDSU010000135.1 GCA_945907335.1 Bordetella parapertussis
AAAGAAAAATTGATGGCCATGGTGTTGGCGACTGACCCGCCCATGTATTCGACGCGCAATTCGTTGTCGCGAATCGCTTGCGTGACCAAGCCGCGGGTGGATGAAAAATACAGTTTCGCCAACATCGAACACACCACGGCAAACATCCAAGTCACCGAAAACAACACCATGCTGACATGCTGGTCCGCCAAGGTTTGGCCCAGCAACGTGACGCGGCCCATGTTGAAACCGTCAGAGCCACCCACGCTGTCGGTCTTGACCAAAATGCCATAACCGACCATCGACAGAGCGAGAGTCAGCATGGAGAAAAAAATGCCCCTGTAGCGAGCCAGCAATGGGCCAAACGGTGCGGTAAGCAGGCAAGCCACCAGACCGCCGAGCAGCGGCAAAAGCAATGCATCCTGCCAACCCCAATGCAAGAAAACCAGTGCCGCTGCATAGCCGCCCAGCGCGGCCATCAGGCCTTGGCCAAAAGCCACCACGCCGCCGCGCATGAGCAACACAATGCCCAGCGATACCAAACCATTGGCCATGGCCATGGTGAACATGAATTGCAACCAACGCGGCAGGAATGCACCCGCCACCCAACCCAGCAGCAGTATCAACCCTGAAGAAATTAACAAACGCTGCATGGTTTAAATTTTTCTCGCCTGAATCCGTTGGAACAAACCTTGCGGGCGGAACACCAGCACCAAGGCCATCACCAGATAGACCGAAAACAATTCGGCCACCGGCATCAAATGCACGGCACAGGCACGCGCCAAGCCCACAATCAATGCGCCAATGGCCGCGCCTTCTATGCTGCCGAGCCCACCAATGATGACGACGGCAAAGGAAATGATGATCACGCCGACCGACACGCCAGGTTGCACCGAAATCATGGGTGCGGTGAATGCGCCGCCCAAAGCGGCCAAGAATATGCCCGCGACAAACGCGCCCATGTAAACCCGGGACACATTGACACCCATGCTGGATGCGATCTCGGGGCTGTGGATCACCGCTGTCACAATTTTTCCCGTGCGGGTGCGGTTTAAACACCACCAAACCACGGCCCCCACCAGCAGCGCCAGCAACACCAAAAACAGGTCATAGCCCACATAACTTTGGTGGCCGATGTCTATGTTGCCGAACAAGGCGTAAGGTTCCGACACGTAGTAGGGATTGGCGCCCCAAATCAGTTTGGTGATGTCTTCCAACATCAAAAACATGGCGTATGTCACCAGCACCAGCAACACCTCGTCACGGCCATAGTAAAAGCGCAGCAAGCCGCGTTCTGTCAATGGCGCGACCAGCAAAGCAACGGCGAGCGCAGCCAACAACATGGTGGGCAATGACCACATCGGCGGCAAACCGGCGCCATTGACCCAAGCAACCGCCGTTGCCGTGGCATAGGCACCAAGCGCATAAAAACTGCCGTGTGCAATATTCAAGATTTTGAGCACACCAAACACCAGCGTCAGGCCCAACGCCACGATAAACAGCCATGAGGCATAACTGATGCCATCTACCAAAATGGTCAAAGCAAGTTGCATGGTTTATCGCGGCCTACACATTATGGAAATACTTGCTGGAACGGATGGCATAGGGTGTTTCAAATCCGCACTTTATTTTTTTGGCTTTTTGTCATTGGCCACTTGACTGTCGCACTTGGCACCAGCAAACCCAGATTTCAACCAATCTTCTGACTTGACATTGAGCGGTGGGTTAACGCAGGTGGCAGCAAAGCGCTGAATGTCTTCTAGCAACACCATTTTTTTCTCTTCGCTCCATTTGGTGCGGCCGATGGCGGTGTCCTGAATGGCTTGCTGGCCGTTGGACAAGGCCATGCGAATCGTGCCAGCCGGCGACACCCACTCACTGCCGCGCAACGACGCGGCCATGATTTCGGTGGAGGGTTTCTTGCCCTTGTTGGCGGCCATGGCTTTTTCAACCGCCAGTTTCAATCCCATCAATGCCTGCGCCATGCGGTAGGGGGCTTGCACAGGGTAGACGTTATAGGCTTTGCTGTAAGTGTTCCACCACCAGGTGTTGAGGGGAGAAGGTGGTGCCATCAGGCCGTAGGCGCCGCGTGCACCGATGATGGTGCCGTCAGGCATTTTGTTGCCCAGGCCCGGCAGCACATGGTCTGCAGCGGTCAACACCACTTGTGATTTTTTGAACATGCCACGCGGTGCTGACTGCAGAATGAAGGCTTGCAAATCACCGCCCCACAAACTGGAGTGAATCAAGTCAACGGGCTGCGACATCAGCGCAGATATTTCGGTGCCATATTGGCCAGCGCCGAATTTGGGCAATTGGTCCACGGCGGGTTTGGCCTGTGGGTACAGATTGGCCATGGACAGCATGAAGTCTTTGCGCGAGTCTTGGCCCCATGCGTAATCTTGGTTGATCATGCTGTAGCTGTTGACCGGGATTTTGCGTGCCTGTAAGTACCGCGCCATGGCGACGTTGTCCATGGTGGCGTGGGCCGCCGTGCGAAACACATAGCGAAAAGTGTTGTCCTCAAAAATCCGTGGCGTGCCGCAGTCATACAAGATCAAAAATTTCTTCAATTCTTCGGCCACCGGCGCGACTGCCAGGCAATCGCCAGAACCGACATAGCCCACCACCACATCGACCTTTTCGCGCTCGTACAAATTTCGCAGTTCTTGCACTTGTTTTGTCGCGCCACCCGCTTCGTCTATGTAAATGGCTTCAATCTGCATGCCGCCAATGCCGGGCTTGTTGAACGGGGCCGGCGCTTGCCCTTTGTTGAATGCCTCTATCAGCACCTTGGCGCCATTGACAGCGGGTATGCCAAAACTTTCGGCGGCTTGGCCAGAAAGAAAACTGACGATACCGATTTTGAAAGTTTCTTGTGCCACGGCCGAAGTGGCACACAAAAATCCCATAGCGACACAGCAAAGTTTGTTGCGATTCATAAAACGTGAAATTTGTGCCATGGGTGGGCTCCACAAAAAGAGGTCAACAACTGGATCTACGCAAAACCAACAAGCATAGCGCCAAAAAAACGGCCTGCGGACAGGGCGGGCTTATTTGCGTTGCAATTTATCTATCAAACCGTTGAGCGATTCGATTGACCCGAAGGCAATCGACAACTCTCCTGATTGGTCGACTTTGCCGTGGCGTTTTGTCTGCTTTTTGATGCGGATTTCCACTTGTGCGGTCAACAAATCTGACAATTCTTCTTCAAGGCGCTTGATGTCGCGCGATTTTTCTTTGGTGGTTTTTTGTGAGACCAACGAAAAATCCGCACCGATTTTTTTAACCAGGCTTTCTGCTTCGCGCACCGACATTTTTTTGGCGCTGATCTGGTTGGCAGCAGTGATTTGCGCGGCGCGGTCCAATGACAACAAAGCCCGCGCATGGCCCATTTCCAAATCGCCTGCCACCAACATGGTTTGCACGGGTTCGGCCAAATTCAACAAGCGCAATAAATTGCTGGCCGCACTGCGCGAACGGCCCACCGATTGCGCGGCTTGCTCGTGGGTCAAGCCAAATTCTTTGATCAGTCGCTGCAAGCCGATGGCTTCTTCCAAGGGGTTGAGGTCCTCGCGTTGCATATTTTCTATCAGCGCCATGGCCGCGGCATTCTGGTCGCTGACGTCTCGCACCAAGACCGGCACCTCGGTCAAACCCGCCAATTTCGCGGCGCGAAAACGCCTTTCGCCAGCGATGATTTCATAACCCCCGCTGGCAATTTTGCGCACCAATATAGGCTGCATCACGCCTTGCGCTTTGATGCTTTCTGCCAGTTCGTACAGGGCGCCTTCGTCCATGCGTTTACGCGGTTGGTAGACACCGGCCACCATTTGGTCCAACTGCAATGTGGACGGCGTGGCATCGCTGGCGGCATTCAACACCGCTTCGCCTGCCGTGGGCCCGAGCAACGCCTCTAAGCCGCGCCCCAGTCCTTTGATTTTTTTCGTCACCATGTGTGCTCTCTTGATACTGCGATCTGTCGGTCAGGTTTGTTTAAAGCGTTGCACCAACTCTTTGGCGAAATCGATGAACGCCTGGCTGCCTTTGGCGGCCGGGTCGAACACCACGCCCGGCAAACCATAACTTGGTGCTTCAGCGAGACGCACATTGCGGGGGATCAAGGTGTTGAACACCTTGTCGCCAAAATGCGCTTTCAGTTGGTCGCTCACCTGTTGTTGCAAGGTGATTCTTGGGTCAAACATGACGCGCAACAAGCCGATGATTTTCAAGTCTTTGTTCAGGTTGGCGTGTACCTGTTTGATGGTGTTGACCAAATCGGTCAAGCCCTCGAGTGCAAAGTATTCACACTGCATAGGGACGATGACGCCGTGTGCGGCACACAAGCCATTGAGGGTCAGCAACGACAGCGAGGGAGGGCAATCAATCAACACGATGTCATAGTCGCTCACCACTTCGGCAATCGCGTTTTTGAGCCGTTTTTCCCGATGCTCTAGGTTCACCAATTCCACTTCTGCGCCGGCCAGATCGCGGTTGGCACCAAGCACATGGTAGGTGGCCATATCAGGCTTGGCGGCGGCTTCGCCCCAGACACTTGTGACCCGCGCTTGGGCCAGGCTGGATTCGCCCAATAAAACATCGTAAATCGAATGTTGTAATTTGCGTTTGTCGACACCCGAACCCATGGTGGCATTGCCCTGTGGGTCGAGGTCAATCATCAACACGCGCTGACCAATGGCGGCGAGCGCCGCAGCCAAATTGATGGTCGTGGTGGTTTTACCCACCCCGCCTTTTTGATTTGCAATACAAAAGATATAAGCCATGGTGATTTATTTCTGTAAAACCAAACGCAAACCAAAACCCAATAAAACCGCACCTGCTAATTTCTGCAACCATTGTCCAAGACGCGGGTTGCGTCGCATTCGACCGGCTAACTGGTGGGCCAGTAAGGTCAAGCCTGCGCCATAAAGGAATGTCAGTACAGCCACCGTGAGCGCCATGCCGGTGAATGTCAGCCAGCCCGGGTGTTGCTGCGGGTCGATAAACAAAGGGAAAAATGCCATGTAAAACACAATCGCTTTCGGGTTGAGCAAGGTGATGAAAAAGGTTTGGCGAAAAAACCTACCCGATGACATGTCCATCAAGGGCGCATCTTCTGATTTGGCGCGGATCATTTGAACACCCAAATAAACCAAATACAGCGCGCCCGCCCATTGCAAGGCATTGAACCAGATCGCAGACGCTTGCAGCACCGCAGCCAAACCCGCAACGGCCGCCCACATCAATACCTGATCACCCGCCATCAC
>CAMDSU010000136.1 GCA_945907335.1 Bordetella parapertussis
ATGCCGTGTGCGGTCAAGATCTGGCGTTGTGGGCTACTGTCGTCCAAGATAGGGTTGGTGTTGTTGATGTGGATCAAAATTTTTCTGACATGAGCGGGCAATTTATCCAGCCATTCGATCATGCCGTCGGCGCCGCTTTGCGGCATGTGACCCATGGATCGGGATGTCTTTTTGGAAGCGCCTAGCGAAATCATTTCGTCATCGGTCCACAAGGTGCCGTCGACCATCACGCAATCAGCAAGTTGCATAGCCTGCCACACATGCGGTTCCATCTGACCCAAACCAGGCGCATAAAACAGTGTTTTGCCACTCTTGTCGTCTCGCACTTTCAACCCGACGTTGTCGCCCGGTTGCGGTTTATCGCGGTGCGGTGAATAAGGCGGCGCGTTGCTGATGAGGGGCAGCGCTTCAAACTGCAAACCTGAGAGGCCGGGCACTTGAAAAGCCGTTTGCAATTGCAATGCCTGCCAATCGATGCCGCAATAGTGCTCAAGTACTTTGAATAAAGGATTGCCGGTGCTCAGGTCTTCGCGCACCAGAGGATGGCAATACAAAGGCAATTTTTGTCTGTGCTCGCGCAGCATGAGCAAACCGGTGGTGTGGTCGATTTGTGCATCCATGAGCAACACAGCAGCAATGCCGGTGTCACGCAAAGCACGCGCGGGTTGCAAGGCGGGAAAAGCTTTGATCTGTTGCAACACATCGGGAGAAGCATTGATCAGCAGCCAATCGGTCTCATTGGCAGTGACCGCAATCGATGATTGAGTGCGTGCCACATGGTGCGGGCTGCCATCACGCACCGCATTGCATTGCGGACAATTGCAATTCCACTGAGGGAATCCGCCGCCAGCGGCTGAACCAAGCACATGAATTTTCACAATAGCGCCGCTTTAAAAAAAATCCGCGTCAAGCGCGGAACATCAAAACATATAAAGAAAAAAGAAAAAGGTCTGCCGGGTTGCCCCGACAGACCACCGTTAAATTAACGGTTAGCGATGTACATGGTGATTTCGAAACCGAAACGCATGTCGCTAGCTGCAGGTGTTTGCCATTTCATGGTGTATCTCCTAAAGTCACGCCGCTGATCACGGCCAATCGTGTACAGAGACATTCCGAACACAGGTATGTACTTTGCCCCACACCAGACAAGAATGCCATCGGTAACGCATGGAATCTAACCTAAAGATTTTCTGTAGTTGCGCCTAGGGTTAGCCCCATAGTTACCTTTGTATTACTCAATGCGCAATTCAATCGTATTAGCATAAAGACATATGCCTGACAACACATTTCAAGATCTATACCCCGCCATCGAACCCTATCAGCATGGATTTTTGCCTGAAAAAGACGGCCATTCGGTGTATTTCGAACAAAGCGGTAACCCATCGGGTGTTCCAGTGGTATTTCTTCATGGTGGCCCGGGCAGCGGTTGCGGGCCGCGCCACCGCCAGTTGTTTCATCCCTCGCACGTGCGTGCCATTTTGTTTGACCAGCGCGGTTGCGGCCGCAGCCTTGCCAAGCAAGCGTTAGAGGCGAACACCACCGCACACTTGATCGACGATATCGAAAGGCTTCGAATACAACTGCATATCGACCGTTGGTTGGTGGTGGGTGGATCCTGGGGGGCAGGCCTTGGACTGGCTTATGCCAGCGCGCATCCCCAGCGATGCATGGGCGCGGTGATTCGTGGCGTTTTTTTATCACGACCCGCAGATCTGCAATGGTTTTTTGAAGACGCCAAGCAATGCATGCCTGATGCATGGGCGGCTTTTCACCACCAGTTAAATGCACACGGTGCACCCTTGTCGCAGGTCTTGTTCGATGGACTTCTTCATGGTCGCGAAGACGATACGCTGAAATTGGCGCTGGCTTGGCAAGCCTGGGAAATCGCGCTCACTAACCGCCATTTTCAAGACAGTCCTTTGCCCCAACCTTCCGCGCAAGAGGCCACTGCCTTGCTCGCCAAATACCGTTTGCAAAGTCACTACTTGCGGCACCTGTGCTTTTTTCCTGAAGACGGACTGCTTTCGCATGTGAGCCACCTGTGCAATATGCCAGTGAGCTTGTTGCACGGCAGGCTAGATTGGATTTGCCGGCCCGAAGCCGCATGGGCAGTGCACCAAGCGATTGCAGGCAGTCGTATGCATATGATCGACAACGCAGGTCACAATCCGTTTGAAGCCCCCATGACAGCGGAACTGGTGCGTGAAATCAACACCATGGTGGATCAACTTCGAGCCAAAGGCTAAGCACACATGTCACTGCGTTTACAAATCAATCTGATCATTGCTGTGATGTTGGTGTGTTTTGCTTCCTTATTGATTGGGCTGCAATTGGAGGACACCCGACGCAGCGTGGACGATGAAATGGAAGGCGCCAATATGGTGGCGACTCAGTTGCTGTCGCGTTTACAAGCGGTGAGCAAACAAACCAGTTTGAATGACATGCGCGAGTTCTTGAGTCAATTGGGTCGGGTACGTGCCAATGAGATTGAATTGCTGGACCTCAACGGCCATACCGTTTATCACTCGCCGCCGCCTGTTTACAAAGCCGGTCGCGATGCGCCTGAGTGGTATAGCCACATCGTGTCGCCTTCTGTCAAAACGCGTGAAATCAGTCTCGCCCATGGTCGCTTGCTGGTTCGTGCCGATCCATCGCGCGCAGTGCTCGATGGCTGGGACGATTTTGTGCCGATGCTGATCACTTTGTTCACTGGTGTGGCGGTGGTGATACTGCTGGTCTACTGGCTGCTGGGTCGTGCTTTGCAACCCATTCAGCAGGTAGTCCATGGATTGCAACAAGTCGGACGCGGCGACTACAACATTCGCCTCCCTAATATGCGCGGTCAAGAAGCGCAAATGATGGGGCATGCTTTCAATAGCATGGCCAGTTCTTTGCAAGAAGGCATGGCCGCCAGAGAAAAGGCTCGCGAAGCCACGCAAGCTTTGGCGCAAAACCGCGAACTTACCCATGTGATTCAAACACGCATTGAAGAAGTGCGGGGCCAGATCGCACGCGAATTGCACGACGAATTAGGTCAGCAAGTCACTGCGATAAAAAGTGTGGGCATGGCCATCGCTCACCGCGCCAAAGGTGTGGACGAACAGATTGAAGCATCTGCACGCATGGTGATCGATTGCGCAGATGCGATTTACGAAGAAGTCCACCAACTGGTAACCAAACTCAGGCCTTTGGCTTTAGACAGGTTTGGTTTACAAGACGCCTTGCAAGATTTGCTGGAAGAAGCGCGCAGCAGGCACCCAAAAATGCAAATAACGCTGAGCATTGATGCGCCATTGGACACACTGGAAGACAATTTGGCCACGGCGGTTTACCGCATCATGCAAGAGTCTTTGACCAACGCACTGAGGCATGCACAAGCCAGTCGTATTGATATGCAAGTACGACACAGCCACGATAAATTGCAACTCGAAGTCAAAGACAATGGCAACGGCCCTGGTGCTGATTGGCAGTCTTCTGGGCACTTTGGCGTGGTGGGCATGGGTGAGCGGGCGCAAGGCCTTGGCGGTCATTTGGTGTTTGAGCCCCTACATCCGCAAGGGACTCGCGTATTGGCCGTGTTACCTCTGAGCCACAATCCAGCCCATGGCTAAATTGAAATTGATGTTGGTGGATGACCATGCCGTGGTGCGTGGCGGCTTCAAAGTGTTGCTGCAAACATGGAATGACGTGCAGGTAGTCGCTGAAGCTTCCAGCGGTGAAGAGGCGCTGCAACTCTACGAGATACACCGACCCGATGTGGTGGTGATGGATATTGCAATGGCAGGCATGGGTGGCATTGAGGCCATCAAGCGCATGGTCGCGAAAGACCCCGGTGCACGCATACTCTCGTTGTCTGCTCACGAAGACACGAGTTATTCCAAACGCGCTTTACAAGCAGGTGCGCTGGGCTATTTGTCTAAGCGTACGGCGCCCGAAGTGCTGATTGATGCCATTCGGTTGGTGTCGCAAAAGAAACGCTTTATTGATCCCGTTATTGCACAACGTATGGCCATGCAAGACTTGGATGGCGATCAAAGTCCGATTGAGAA
Source organism: Bordetella parapertussis (assembly GCA_945907335.1). Taxonomy (GTDB): domain Bacteria; phylum Pseudomonadota; class Gammaproteobacteria; order Burkholderiales; family Burkholderiaceae_C; genus Limnohabitans. The sequence goes on from CAMDSU010000136.1 coordinate 4,050, forward strand.
ACTGTCCCCGCGCGAATTTGAGGTATTCGTGCAATTGGCCAGAGGGCAATCGGTGGTGCAAATCTCAGAGACCCTGAAACTGTCTGCATCCACGGTTGGCACCCATCTCTACAAAATCAAACAAAAACTGCAATTAGCTAACCAGTCTGAAATGACACTGCTGGCCATGCGGCATGGGTTGATTGACTCTAATACAGCTTGAAACTTATCGAAAAAATTCATTAAGTATCTACATATAGTGAATATAAAAATATTATTTCAATATTTATTTGTTACTTACTTTGAATCTATGCACTCTTAAATATTGCATAACAACACTTTGTCTTTGCCTATTTCGAAATCACAAGCCAGATGTATTGATCGGTTCTAAGATCTACTTTATCTCAACTAGGAGTTTTGCATGAAAAAAATAGTCACTTCAGCGGTTTTAGCGTTGGTCAGCGCAATGGCCTTGGCCAATGAACCTGGGAAAACTGATACAGGTCTTGACTACACTAAAATTGAAGTTGATTACATGTCTGCCACCATCAACGACTCTACATGGAACGGCTACTACACGAGCGGGTCCTTTTTAGTCAGTGAAAACGTATTTTTATTGGGCAACTATGCGAGCGTGTCCCGATCAAGCATCATCCGTGAAAAATCAAATATAGGAATTGGCTACCGTTTACCCATAGCTGCAAGCACTGATTTTTTCACCACACTGTCTTATTATTCTCAAACTGTTGAAAGCGACTCCAGCAAGGCCACTGATGTCGGAGGTAGTTTGGGTTTAGGCGTCAGAGCCAAATTGTCTGCTGACGCAGATGTAGTGGGCACTTACCATTACATTTCTGCTGATTCCAACACATACAACAACTATTCAGTTAGCTTGAAATACAACGTCACCCAAAGTATTTTTGTAACCGGCGGCTACACATCACAAACCGGATCATCTAGCGCAACAGCCTACTTGGTAGGTGCCGGGGTCAGATTCTGATACTGCATTAAACGCTCTGTTAAAAAAGCGCCCATTGGGCGCTTTTTTTTTGCTTGAAAAATCTATTTCCTCTGACCCAACATCAAGTCGGCTTGAGAGCCGCCATGGTCAGTCAAATAAATCTGGCTGGTCTTTGGCAATACGTGACAACAAGGGCTGAAACTGAAACCACCCTGCATATGACGAACCCACAATCGGGAAAGCTTGCTCTGC
>CAMDSU010000137.1 GCA_945907335.1 Bordetella parapertussis
CACGCAAACCAACGCAAAACAGCGCAGTTCGGAAATAGAAAAATCGCACTTAAAGGACAATATTGCGTCTGTCTCATCTGACGCACTGCATTCAGATTCGCAGGGCGCTTCAAAGGATTCGCTGAAAGACCGAATAGCAGCTGAATCGAGCAGCCCTTTAAAAGACAGGAAATCATCCGTTGCAAAAGAAGCGGTTCAGGACAACTTGCAAGACCTTCCGAACAACGCATTGGAAGACAACCAGCAAGCCGTCGACAACCCGGCCATTCGCGGCAACCAAGCATCGCTGGATGGCGATTCGCTAGAAGACAACCAGCAAGCCATTGACAACCCAGCGATAGACGACAACACCATGGGTTTGCCGTCTGACGCTTTGGAGAAACGCGCGGCTGAATCAGACAAAGAACATGTACAAGACCGTGTGGTGGCCTTGCCTGATCAACACACCATGCGCAAGGATGGCCCAAAGCCTGGTGCTGTGAATAAATCTGGCCCTTCGGTCATTGACGACAAGCAGCGCGCATCCGTCAAATCTTCTGGGTCAAGCAAAGCCAGCGCGCACTCCAAAGTCATGCAAATCGCTGAAGCTGAAAAATTGCAAGCGGCCAAAGAAGAACAAGCCCGAAGAATGGACGAGTTTCATGGGCGTGTAGAAGCCTTGAAAAAAACCGTCTCAGGCATCAACAATTTGTTGGATGAGTTAGAAGTAAAAAAGCCAGAGAAAAAACTCTGACACAAGATCAGCCTGTCGGGTCTTCGTCATGTTGACTGACGCTTAGTTGGGTAGCCAACACCTTGTCAATTCTTCGTCCATCCAAGTCAACCACTTCAAAGCGCCAACCCATGGACTCGACCGCCTCGCCTTCTTTGGGCAATTCGCCTGTCAACACCATGATTAATCCTGCCAAAGTGTTGTAAATGCCTTTTTCCTCGGCAGGCAAGGCATCAATCGCCAGTCGGGATTTGAGTTCTTGCACAGGCATCATGCCGTCCAGCAACCAACTGCCATCGGTACGCTGAACTGCCCACGCATCTTGCGGTGACGTGGTCTGTACTAACTCACCCGTGATGGCTTCAAGCAAATCCCGTGGCGTGACCAGACCTTGGACCACGCCATATTCATCCACCACCAACACCATACGAGTGCTGTGCATATGGCCTTCGGGTTTGTCTGCGGAATGCGGTCTGCGAAATTGCGACAACAAATCCAGACCGCTCAGTGTTTCAGGGACAAACGCTGCTGGTATTGACCATGTTTCCAGTGGCAAATCACTGCTCACATGGTGCAACATGCTGGCCATGCTGACCACACCCACTACCTCGTCCAAGCCATCGCGGCACAACGGGTACCAAGAATGGGCAGCCTCCCCTTGAATATGTGCCATGGCTTGATGAACCGTCCAAGCACAGTCCAACCAAACAATATCTGTTCGGGGGACCATCAATGACACCAAATTTCGCTCATCCAAATGGAACACATTTTTCACCATTTGATGCTCATGGTGCTCAATCAATCCGGCGTCAACGCCTTCTACCAAACTGGCGGTGATTTCCTCTTCGGTGACTTGCCTGACCTTCTCTAGGTCAATACGCATCAAACGCAACATGGCAGCCGTACTCCAAGATAAAGCATTGACCAAAGGTCTGGCCATCCAGGACAACGCCAACATGGCAGGGGCCGTCATTCGGGCTGCAGTTTCAGGATAAATCTGCCCGATACGCTTTGGCACGAGTTCGCCAAACAAAATAGTACTGAGCGTGATCAAAGTCACCACCGTAGCGGTTGCCAACACGCCAGCCAACACGTTGGCAGCGCCCATGCTGACAAACCATTGGGCCACTTGAACGCTGAAAGCGGCTTCGCCAATAATGCCATTGAGCATACCAAGTGTGGTGATACCAATTTGAATGGTGGACAAAAACTCGGTCGGCCTTTGCTGCAAATCTAAAGCAGCTTGGGCGCCCGCCATTTTTTCTTCTGCCAGCGCCACAAGCACTGCCCGCCGACTTGAGGCCAATGCCATTTCTGACATAGCAAACAAGCCGTTCAAAAAAGTCAAAAAAACGATCAGCAATACATCCATAAAACTGGGTTTCAGCGCCTAGGGCGTGCAAAGGGTGAATGAATGACAATCATGCCATGGCAATGTACCTGATTGGCGATGTGCAAGGTTGCGACCCAGCCTTGCAACACTTGCTGGACCTTATTCAATTTTCACCCAGTCGAGATACTCTGTACTTTTTGGGTGATCTGGTGAACCGCGGGCCGGATAACTTGGCTGTATTGCGGCGTCTTCAGCGCTACGGCCACAGTGCCAAATGTCTTTTGGGTAACCATGATTTACACCTATTGGCCTTGCACTTGGGGCATGGGCGACTCAAACCGGGCGACACCGTGGGCGATATATTGCAGGCGTCAGACCGTTTGCCATTGATCCATTGGTTGCGCGCGCAATCTTTGGCCATGCTTGAGGGATCTGTGTTGATGGTGCATGCAGGTGTGTTACCTCAGTGGTCAACGCAACAAACCTTGGCGCTGGCCCAAGAGGTGCAAACCGTGCTGCAGAGTAATGACTGGACAGATTTCATGGCCAACATGTACGGTAACCAACCAGATCGTTGGCAGGATGAACTCAGCGGATATGAACGTCTTCGCGTGATCGTCAACGCTTTAACACGCTTGCGTTTTTGTACCCCGCAAGGCACGATGGAATTTGCACACCACCGAGATGCCGCGCAAGCACCACCGGGCTATGTCCCGTGGTTCGATGTGCCGGGCAGACAAACACAACAAACCACCATTGCCTTTGGGCATTGGTCGTCACTCGCACCCCTGCAAAGAAACGATGTGATTGAGTTAGATACCGGTTGCGTGTGGGGAGGTTGCTTGAGCGCACTTGAACTCAATGCCGCCACTGGCGAGAAAAAACGCTGGCAGGTGAAATGTGAGGCCGCGGCCGCTATGGTTTAGTCAGTGGTAGTAGTTTTGAACAGTGCCGCCACCGTACGTTTGGGTTTGATATTTGGCGAAATACTTCTTGCATTAGAAAGCACTTGATCAGACCCAGTTGTTGTCTTCACTGGTTCATCGGTGGCTTCGTAGGGTTTGTCGAAAAATGGATCATGCACCTTGGGCGGGGGAACAAAGCGACCACGCGCAGCGGGTTTGGTATCTGACGATACATCGTTGCCCGCGTCGTCATCATTCCAGTGACGTCTGCCATTGTTGATACGGCCGCTTGGACGCTCGTCTTCAAATTCAAAACCCAATAACTCGATTTTTTGCTTGGTCAGTTTTTCAATATCAGTCACCAAACGGGTATCGCTGGATGAAGCAAAACTGACTGCAAGGCCTTCGGCACCAGCGCGACCAGTGCGACCAATACGGTGAATGTAATCTTCGGCGTTGTATGGAATATCAAAATTGAAAACGGCTGGTACATCTTTGATATCCAAACCACGAGCGGCCACATCGGTACAGACCAGCAAATCAACCTCGCCTTTTTTGAAAGCGTCCAAAGCTTTCAATCGCTCGTCTTGGCTTTTGTCGCCATGCAAAGCAGTCGTTTTCAAACCGTCGCGCTCGAGTGAGCGAGCGAGTCTGGCGCATCCGAGTTTGCTGTTCACAAACACAAAGGCTTGCGAGATGCCGCGTTGTTTGACGATTTGCTTCAAAGCACGTCGCTTGTCATCATCAGGCAGGTTGTAAAACAATTGCGTCACAGTGGATGCGGTTTGGTTAGGACGCGCGACTTCGATGGTGACCGGATTTTGTAAATAACTGGATGCCAATCGTTTGATCTCTGGCGAGAACGTGGCAGAGAACAACAATGTGGTTCGTTGTTTAGGCAAGTAGCTCAGGATGCGCTGCAAATCGGGCAGGAAACCGATGTCGAGCATGCGGTCCGCTTCGTCAAGCACCACATATTCCACTTGGTTGAGCACCGCAGTTTTCGCTTCAATATGGTCCAGTAAGCGCCCGGGCGTTGCAACCAACACTTCCACACCCTTTTTTAACTCCAATGTTTGTGGCTTCATGTCCATGCCACCAAACACCACAGCGCAACGAAGTTGTGTGTACTTGGCATACATCTTGACTTGTTGTGCGACCTGATCAGCCAATTCTCGGGTGGGCAAAAGCACCAAGGCACGCACAGGATGTCTGGCCGGGGAGGTAGAAGCATTTTCATGCTTGAGCATGCGTTGCAACAAAGGCAATGAGAACGCAGCGGTTTTTCCTGTACCGGTTTGGGCGGCACCCATGACATCTTGGCCGGATAAAACCACTGGGATCGCTTGCGCCTGTATCGGCGTCATGGATTCGTAACCCATTTCAGCGACGGCTTTTGCCAAATTGGGAGCTAACTGCAATTGTGAGAATGAATTCATAGTTGGCGTCTATTGTCGCACTCTGCACCCGCCGCCTTCAAACCCCTGCGAAAAGTATTCTCTGGGGAAATCAGGCCTTGGGTAATGTCACCCCAACCTGCCCCTGGTACTTGCCGCCTCGGTCTTTGTAACTGGTCTCACACACTTCGTCGCTTTCAAAGAACAGCACTTGCGCACATCCCTCGCCCGCATAAATTTTGGCGGGTAATGGCGTGGTATTGCTGAATTCGAGGGTCACATAGCCTTCCCACTCAGGCTCGAATGGCGTGACATTGACAATGATGCCGCAGCGCGCATAGGTGCTTTTACCCAAGCAAATGGTCAGCACATTGCGCGGGATTCTGAAATATTCAACAGTTCTGGCCAGCGCGAAACTATTGGGCGGAATGATGCAAACTTCGGAGTGAATGTCGACAAAGCTTTTTTCATCAAAATTTTTCGGGTCAACCACCGTGCTGTAAATGTTGGTGAATACCTTGAATTCAGGGGCGCATCGAATGTCATATCCATAGCTACTGGTGCCGTAGCTGACAATTTTTTCACCGGCTGCATTGACACGAATTTGTCCTGGCTCAAACGGCTCAATCATGCCGGTTTGCTCTGCCATGCGACGTATCCATTTATCGCTTTTGATGCTCATAAAACTGCCTTTCGCCTAATGGAGGGATTGTAGTTTGGCGGTATGGGCCCAAAACTCAAGGCAATGAACCCACCACGCCTTTGACCAGAAAGCGCATCTTGGCAATTTGCTCATCGCTCATCACTTGCCCTTGCGCCAGCACCACGCCGTCTTGGTTATCAAAGATTGGGCCGGTAAATGGCTGCAAACTGCCCCTGGCCA
>CAMDSU010000138.1 GCA_945907335.1 Bordetella parapertussis
GCGAAGGGATACCCCCACTTTTGTGACAGCTCGGGCATGAACTGAAAATTCATGCCGTAAACACTGGCGATCAAAGTCGGGGGTAACAAGGCGACGCTTGCCACCGAGAAGATTTTGATGATCTTGTTTTGGTTGATGTTGATGAAACCCACCGTGGCATCCATCAAGAAGTTGATCTTGTCAAACAAAAATGCGGTGTGGCTGTCCAACGAATCAATATCGCGCAAGATTTGCCGCGCATCGTCAAATTGCTCGGCATTGAGCATGCGCAGTCGCATGGTGAAACTGAGCGCGCGGCGGGTGTCCATCATGTTGCGCCGAATACGTCCGTTCAAATCTTCTTGCCTGGCGATCTCGGCCAGCACCTCACCGGCAAGCGCATCGGTCACATCGCCAGACAGCACCATCTTGCTGACTTTTTCCAGTTCGTCATAAATACCTTCGAGCGTGTCCGCAGAATATTCGGCGTCCACAGAAAACAATTCAAGCAACACATCTTTGGCGTCTTCAATCAAACCCGGTGCGCGGCGCGCCCGCAGACGCAACAACCTGAACACCGGCAAATCTTCTTCGTGTACAGAAAACAAAACCCCATGGCTTTTCAGTGCGGCGTTGTGTTGGTTCAAGATAAAGGCCACGCGAACTGCGCGCGGCTCATCGATATCCGCAATCAAAAAGTCGGAGCGAATATGCAGCTCGCCGTTGTCTTCTTCGTAAAAACGCGCGGACTCTTCAATGTCTTCGTCCATCGCGTCGTCAGGCACTTGCACATCAAAGTGTTGGCTGATCCAACGCTTTTCTTCAGGGGTGGGGGACTCTAGGTCAACCCAAATGGGTTGAAAACGCGTCAGCTCTTCGAGGGAAGAAATTTCTTCTTGAAACAGGCGGCCGTTGACCAGCGAAAAAATATTGAGCATGGCAAATCTCAGTGCGTGAATGGACGGATGAAAAGGTGGGGTGCGCTTTCGATTCCGTCCGGCCTGTTGCCAGTGAACCGAAAGCTACCGACTGGGGTAGGTTTCCAAGGAGGTTGCTCCATTGCTGAACAAGCAAGAATTATGGCACTGCCCAGTGACAAAAGCTCAGACTGTTAAAGTCTTCGCTTTTCTGAGCCACACCCCATGCACACTGAATTAACGCCACGAAGAGAGTTGGCGCTGCTCCTGACCCTGGCGGGCATTCAATTCACGCATGTGTTGGACTTCATGATCATGATGCCCCTGGGCCCGCAACTGACAGCTTTGTTTGCTATCAGCGATGCCCAGTTCGGGCTTTTGGTGTCTGCCTATACCTTTGCCGCTGGGCTGTCAGGTTTGCTGGCTGCATTTTTTGTAGACCGTTTTGAACGCAAGCGTTTGTTGTTGTTGCTCTATGTGTTGTTTGGCCTGACCACATTGGCGTGTGCGCTGGCACCCACTTACGGCATGTTGATGCTGGCGCGTATTGCTGCAGGTGTATTCGGTGGCATTTTGTCGGCCATGACGCAAACCATCATTGGTGACGTGATTCCGTTTGAGCGTCGCGGCCGCGCCACTGGCTTGGTGATGATGTCGTTTTCATTGGCCACGGTGGTGGGCGTACCAGGCGGATTGTTTTTGGCCAACTGGGGCGGCTGGCACAGCAGCTTTATTGCCATTGCCGTGGCTTGCACAGTGGTGGGTGCGCTGGCGGTGTGGAGCCTGCCACGGTTGGACAAACATGTGGCCAACGCGCGTGGGCAGAACATGACATTTGCCATCCGTGGGGTGTGGACTGACAACAACCACCGATTGGCACTTGCCATGTCGTTTGCCATGATGTTTGCCGCCTTCACCGTGATTCCCTACATCACCATTTACATGCAAGCCAACCATATTTTGTTGCCCACCGAAATCCCATTCATTTACTTGGCTGGGGGTATCGTCACCTTGCTGAGCGCGCGATGGATAGGTACGCTTACCGATCGGATCGGTAAGCGAAAAATGTTTCAGCGTATGTTGTTGTTGTCTATGGTGCCCATGACCTTGACCACCTTGATGCAGCCTTATGCGTTGCCAGTGGTGTTGTTGGTGTCGGCGAGTTTATTTTTTTGCATGAATGCCCGCATGATTCCTGGTATGGCCTTTCTCACATCGGCAGCACAGCCCCAATTTCGCGGTGCCTTTATGTCGCTCAATGGCGCGGTGCAGTCTTTGTCGATTGGCCTGGCCACTTGGATCGGCGGCGTGCTGATCCAGCGCAACCCGCAGGGTCAAGTCACGCATTATTGGATGTGCGCGGTGGCAGGCATCGCTGCGTCAGTGGTGGCCTACTGGTTGGCCCAGCACGTCAAAATGCACACCATTGAACCCCAGGCGCCGGCTGCTTAAGCCTTACCGCCCTGTGCGCAACAGGGCCGTCCCGGCAGGGTTTGCTTTTTTGTCAGACTAGGTGCATAGTGGAGGTGACCTGTCACCGCTATGGCATGTTGCCGGAGCGCTGCGTACAGGCTCACGTCTGGAGGGTATGTATGAATTTGACAATCAGTGGGCATCACCTCGAAGTCACGCCGGCACTGCGTGGCTATGTCACCCAGAAACTCGACCGAATCATGCGGCACTTTGACCAAGTGGTTGATGTTCGTGTGCTGTTATCGATTGAAAATCAAAAGGAAAAGCAAGGCAGACAACGCGCTGAATGCAACATCCATGTCAAAGGCAGCGATTTGTTTGCTGAATGCGCCAGCGAAGATTTGTATGCCGCGGTGGACGAACTGGTCGATAAACTGGACCGACAGGTGGTGCGCCACAAGGATCGGCTGCAGGACCACCAACATCCCAGCGCCAAGCGCGACTACTTGAACTGACCTGGCTTGCATGCCAAAGCCGCCTGAAACCCAGGCGGCTTTTTATATAGTAAAAAAGATATAAATATTTACCCTAGCTTGACACGCCATCTAGGTGCATAATCAGCCCCCAATCATGAACAGACTCGCTGCCATCTTGCCCCCTGCCCAAGCACTTGTGCAGGTGGATGCCACCAGTAAAAAACGTGCTTTTGAAGAAGCCGGTTTGCTGTTTGAAAATTTACATGGCTTGAACCGGGCCTTGGTCGCAGACAGTTTGTTTGCGCGCGAGCGACTGGGCTCAACCGGTTTGGGTTACGGTGTCGCCATCCCGCACGGGCGTATCAAGGGCATGAAAACACCATTGGCTGCCGTGTTTTTGCTGGCAGAACCGATAGGCTTTGATGCCCCCGACGAAAAACCGGTCAGCCTGATGATTTTCTTGTTGGTGCCGGAAGCATCCACACAAAAGCATCTGGAAATTCTTTCTGAAATTGCCGAAATGCTGAGCGACATCAACCTGCGCGACAAGCTCCAGCAATGCCGTGAAGCCCAAGAATTGCACCTCTTGATCACCAACTGGCAATCGGTACAAACCGCTTGAGTTTGTTGCCTTGAAACCCACCGCTGTCAGCGCTGACGTACTTTTCGAAGATTTTCGCCAGAAACTCGAATGGCATTGGGTCGCCAGCAAGGGCGCCACCGAGCGCCATTTCGATGAAGTGGCTGTGCGCATGGCCCGCTCTGGCGCTGACTTGGTGGGCTACCTCAATTACATACATCCCTACCGTTTGCAAGTCTTGGGCGAACGAGAAATCAGTTATTTGCAACATGCAGACCCGCTGGTCGGCGAGCGCAGGGTGTCTCGCATCGTGACCTTGGTGCCGCCAGTATTGGTGGTGGCAGATGGCCAAGTGCCCACGCCAGCGTTGTTGTCCATGTGCGAAGAGGCACAAATCCCCATGTTTGTGACCCACGAGTCAGCCGCATTTGTGATTGATTTGCTGCGTGCGTATTTGTCAAAACATTTCGCTGACAGAACCACCTTGCACGGGGTGATGATGGATATATTGGGCATGGGCGTGATGATCACCGGCGAGTCAGGGTTGGGCAAAAGCGAATTAGGGCTGGAATTGATTTCACGCGGCCATGGCTTGGTGGCAGATGACGCAGTGGATTTGTACCGCATCAACCAAACCACCTTAGAAGGCCGCTGCCCGGTATTGCTGCAAAACCTGCTGGAAGTGCGCGGTATTGGTTTGCTGGACATACAAGCCATTTTTGGCGAAACCGCAGTGCGACGCAAAATGCGCCTCAAACTGATTGTGCATTTGGTGCGCAAGGAAACTTTAGAGCGCGATTACGACCGCTTGCCGCACGAACCGCTGACTGAGACTGTGCTGGGTATTCCTGTGCGCAAAGTGGTGATTCAAGTGGTGGCTGGGCGCAACATCGCCGTGTTGGTTGAAGCCGCTGTACGCAACACCATATTGCAGATGCGAGGCATTGATACTTATGAAAAATTTGTCTCGCGCCACCGTGAGGCCATGCAGTCCAACCGAACGGATTAGGTGTTTTTGAAAGGACAGGGTTTGCGGGTGCAGTGCGCATACAGACTCAGTGCATGGTCAGCAATTTCAAAGCCCTTGGCGCGGGCAATACCGTGTTGGCGCTTTTCAATTTCTTCGTCAAAAAATTCTTCGACCCGTCCGCAGTCTAGGCAAACCAAGTGGTCATGGTGCTGCCCTTCGTTGAGCTCATACACCGCTTTGCCGCTTTCAAACTGACTGCGCGTGAGCAAGCCGGCTTGCTCAAACTGCATCAAGACCCGGTAAATGGTGGCCAATCCAATATCGGCGCGTTCTTGTAAAACCAGGCGGTACACATCTTCTGCGCTCATGTGGCGCTGCCCACTTTTTTGGAACAACTCCAAGATGGTGATACGCGGCAGCGTGGCCTTTAAGCCGGTATTTTTTAAATCGCCTATAGACTGCATTGGTACCTTTCGCGACTCAGGTCGGGTGGTCTGCACCCGTCGTTACAATGCATTCATCATATCTCGCCCCAATCCCAACATGACTCCATTGCAACCTCTACTGGCGCGCAGCTGCGGTCTATTGCTGCTGTCCACATTAGCGGCGTGTGCATTTGTCGATGACCCTGTGGCCCGTGCCATGCGCAAGGTCACTCCCTACCGTATCGAAGTGGTGCAAGGCAATTTCGTGTCCAAAGAGCAGGTGCAGGCTTTGCGCCCTGGCATGACCCGCAACCAAGTCAAAGAAATTTTGGGCACCCCATTGAT
>CAMDSU010000139.1 GCA_945907335.1 Bordetella parapertussis
GGCTGTGTGCGGGTGCTGTGTCCGGCAACTGCTGCGCCGTTGATGTGATGGCCGATGTGGGTGGTGCTCATGGCGTTGTCTCGTTCTTTAAACGGCCATTATCTGTGCAGAGTAATTGAGTAATTGGGGTCAGGTTCCAATTAATTCACTGAAGGTCGAACAGGCGGGGGCGTTTTTTTCGAGCGAAAGCGGAGAAAAAAAGCGCACCGGACGGGTCGGCCTAAGCGTGACTTCATGCAGCAGAAATGCCAACCCCTAACGGACGGATCGGCCTAAGCGTGCCTTTACCTGTCGACAGCAGAAATGCCAGCCCCTAACGGATGGGTCGGCCTAAGCGTGTCCTAACCGCGTCGCCGAAACATTCCCCAGCCCTCCATGTGCAACACCTGGTCGCCATGTTGGTTGAACATCGCCCAGACATTGCGCACCAGTCCCACATCAGGCCGTTTGCTCATTGGCCGCACATCGGTCGTGGTCGATTGCAGACGCAGCGTGTCGCCGGGGAATACGGGCTTCATCCATTTGATGTTTTCCAAACCCGGCGCACCCATGCTGGAAGTACCGTTCAAAAAATTGAGCACCATCAACCGCATAGCCAGCGAACACGTATGCCAGCCACTGGCACACAAAGCACCAAACACCGAGGCTTTGGCGGCCTCATCATCCAGATGAAACGGTTGCGGGTCAAACTGGGTTGCAAACGCAATGATTTCTTCGCGCGTCGGTGTCACGCTGCCGAGTTCACGCACCTGACCGGGTTGCATGTCCTCCCAGTACAGTTTGTCCGCCGTCATGCGCGGCCACCGCTCACGCTGATGTTGCTGGCAGTCACATAGGACGCCGCATCGCTCAACAACCAGACCACCGCTTGCGCCACTTCCTCGGCCGTGCCCGGGCGTTGCATCGGTACTTGGTTGGCCAGTTGGTGCGCCCGGTCCGGTTGGCCGCCGCTGGCATGGATATCGGTCAATATCAAACCGGGTCGCACGCCGTTCACGCGTATGCCTTCGGTGGCCACTTCTTTGGCCAAACCCATGGTGAACGTGTCAATCGCGCCTTTGCTGGCCGCGTAATCCACATACTGGTTGGGCGCACCCAGCACCGCGGCCGCGCTGCTAAGGTTGACGATGCTGCCACCCGCGCCGCCATGGCGCGTGCTCATGCGCTTGACCGCTTGCGCGGCACACGCAAAACTGCCGAGCACGTTGATGCGCATCATGCGTTCCAAGCGAGCCCAAGACATGTCTTCCACGCGGCAGGCCACATCCACCACACCGGCGTTGTTGACCAAGCCTGTGATGCGGCCCATGGCCTGATCAACTTCGTTGAACAAACGCAAGATGTCGGTTTCAACACCGACATCCGCCTGAAACGCCTGTGCTTTGCCGCCCATGGTTTTGATTTGCGCGACCACGTCGTTGGCGGCGGCTGCGTCTCGCGTGTAATTGACGGCGACGGCCCAGCCTTGCTGAGCGGCGAGCAAAGCGCAGGCCGCGCCAATACCGCGACTGCCACCGGTGATTAAGACGAGGGGGGATGGGGATGATTGGCTCACAAGCGCTCCGAAGGTTTGCAGGGTGGCTGAAATAGTAGGATGGCAACCTGTTGCAGATGACCATGTTTACCGCAAAAAGATAACACGATTGAGAAAGCAGTGATGACCCACACCATAGATTATTTTCTGGTCCCGCAAAGCCCTTGGACTTATTTTGGCCATGCGCGATTCACCGCAATGGCCGCTGCAGCCGGTGCCACGGTGCGCATCAAACCCATGGATTTGGGAAAAATATTTCCACTCACCGTTGGCTTGCCCGTAGGCCAGCGTTCTGCGCAACGACAAGCGTATCGGTTGGTTGAGTTACGCCGGTTTGCCGAGCACTTGCAGTTGCCTTTGAACATTCATCCGACATTTTTTCCTGTCGCGGGAGATGACGCGGCCCGCTTGCTGATTGCCGTGGACCAGCAAGACGGGGCCGATGCCGCCATGCGTTTGTGTGGCGCAGTGTTGAGCGCGGTGTGGGCGCAAGAGAGAAATATTGCCGACCAAGCCGTGCTGGCTGAGTTGTTGCACGAACAACATTTGGATGCGGCGCGCTTAGCCCAGGCCGCCACAGCGCCAGTGCAATCTGCGTATGAAAACTACACCAACCAAGCGTTAGAGGCTGGCGTGTTTGGCGCTCCCGCATATGTGCTCAGTGGGGAGCTGTTTTGGGGCCAAGACCGGTTGGAGTTTTTACAACGACGTTTGCAATCCGCTTGACGCAAAACACAGGGGGTCAAATGGGACACATGATTGAACTGCGCGCTGCTGACGGTGTGGTCAGCGAAGCCTATGTGGCGCAACCCAAACGAGAGCCGCGTGCCGCCATTGTGGTGTTGCAGGAAATTTTTGGCGTGAATGCGCATATTCGCTCGGTGGCTGATGGGTTTGCGCTGGCGGGTTTTTTGGTCATTGCCCCCGCCACGTTTTCTCGTGTCCAAAAACAGGTGAGTCTGGGCTATAGCGAGCAAGATGTTGCCATCGGCCGTGCGCTCAAAACACAGGTCGAGGCATTGCCGGCGCCTGGGGTCATGGCGGACGTTCAGGCAGCCATCACACAAGCCTCAGTATCAAGCAGCGGCAAAGTAGGTGTGGTGGGGTATTGTTGGGGAGGCCTGTTGAGTTGGCGGGCTGCCACACGCTTGTCTGGCATCCAAGCGGCGGTCACTTATTACGGTGGCGGCATGACCCTGCCGCCTGAACGTGATGCCACACCTTTGTGCCCGGTGCTGGCGCATTTTGGCAACCGAGATGCACTCATACCCATGGATACCGTTGAAGCATTTCGCGCGGCGCAGCCTCAGGTACAAGTGCAGGTGTATGACGCCGACCATGGTTTCAATTGCGACCACCGTGGCAGCTATGACGAGCCCGCCTGCGAATTGGCCCTAGAGCAGACGTTGGGTTTTTTCATTGACCAATTTGGCCTGTGAATGCGATAACCCTCTTTAAGACTGACGCAATTTTTCAGCGGCATCTATGGCGAAATACGTCAATATGCCGTCTGCTCCGGCGCGTTTGAAGGCCAGCAGGCTTTCCATCATCACGCCGTCATGGTCCAGCCAGCCGTTTTGCGCAGCGGCTTTGAGCATGGCGTATTCACCTGAGACTTGGTACACAAAGGTGGGCATGCTGAACTCGTCTTTCACCCGGCGCACGATGTCCAGATAAGGCATGCCGGGCTTGACCATCACCATGTCAGCGCCTTCGGCGATGTCCATGGCGACTTCGCGCAAGGCTTCATCGGAGTTGCCCGCGTCCATCTGGTACACCTTTTTGTCGCTCTTGCCCAGGTTGCCCGCCGAGCCGACCGCGTCGCGAAACGGACCATAAAAAGCGCTGGCGTATTTGGCGCTGTACGCCATGATGCGTGTGTGTATGTGCCCCTGCGCTTCCAGCGCTTGGCGGATGGCGCCAATGCGTCCGTCCATCATGTCGCTGGGCGCCACGATGTCGACACCGGCGTCGGCTTGGGTCAAGGCTTGTTGCACCAGCACTTCCACTGTGGGGTCATTCATGATGTAGCCGGTGTCGTCCAGCAAACCATCCTGACCATGACTGGTGAACGGGTCGAGTGCCACATCGGTCATCACGCCCAGTTCAGGAAAATGCTGCTTCAAACTTTTGACCACGCGCGGCACCAGACCTTTGGCGTTGGTGGCTTCACGACCGTCCGGCGTTTTCAAAGACGCGTCAATCACTGGAAACAAGGCCATCACAGGAATGCCCAGCTTGACGCATTTTTCGGCGACCGGCAACAGCAAATCGAGGCTGAGCCGTTCAACGCCGGGCATAGAGGCCACCGCTTCACGCTTTTTCTCGCCATCCAGCACAAACACCGGGTAAATCAAGTCATTCACGCTCAAGGCGTTTTCGCGCACCAGGCGGCGGGTGAAGTCGTCGCGGCGCAGGCGGCGCAAGCGTGTATGGGGGAATTGGGTAGGAGTAGTCATAAGGGAAATTGTGCCGCATTGCGCGGCTTGGGCCTTGGGGTGAAACCCCAGTGATTGTCAAGACGGTTAAGCCATTGATCGGCTTTCATGCCTTGGCACTAAACTCAAGCCATGCTCTGGGTCAAAGCTTTTCATATTGTGTTTGTGGCAAGTTGGTTCGCCGGTTTGTTTTATTTGCCGCGAATCTTTGTCAATCTGGCCATGGTGCCGCCCGAATCTGTGGCCGAGCGCGAGCGTCTGCTGTTGATGTCGCGCAAATTGCTGCGTTTTATGACCCTGTTGATGTGGCCTGCACTGGCCTTGGGTCTGGTGCTGTGGCTGGGATATGGCATCGGTGGCATGCCGCCCACCCAGTGGATGCTGTGGAAATTGTTGGCCGTGGTGTTGGCGGTTGGTTACCACTATTTGTGTGCTCGCCATTTGCGTTATTTTGAATCCGGTGCGGCATCACATTCGCATATTTGGTATCGATGGTTCAACGAAGCGCCGGTGCTGCTGTTGGTAGCCGCGGTTGTTTTGGTGGTGGTCAAGCCGTTCTAACCACTTTGTATGCCCATGACTGCCAAACGCCGCACCACTGCTTGGGCCCTGTCATGGTTGTGTGTGCTGGTCATTGTGTATGCCAGTCTTTATCCCTTTGAAAATTGGCGAAACCAGGACTTAGCCCCTTGGTTTTTTGTCGGCGCGCCATGGTCTGCTTACAACACATGGTTTGATATTTTCAGCAATCTCCTTGGCTATTTGCCGATCGGATTTTGGTGGTGCTTGGCAGCCATGCGGTCTCAATGGCCGCGCTCGCGTTCTTTTTGGTTTGCTGGGTTATCTGCTTGCATGTTGTCTTTTGGCATGGAGTGTGTGCAAAGTTATTTGCCGACCCGCGTGCCGTCGCAACTCGACTGGCTACTCAATACGCTGGGCGCTTTGCTGGGCGCGGGCTTGGCCTTGGTGCTTGAAAAGCGCGGTTGGCTCTACCACTGGTCGCAATTTCGCCAGCAGTGGTTGACAACAGATGCCAGTGGCAGTTTGGTGTTGTTGGTGTTGTGGCCCTTGGCGCTGCTATACCCAGTGACCATGCCCTTTGGTTTGGGCCATGTGTCAGCGCGCCTGG